>DATCEJ010000658.1:0-23587 GCA_036510135.1 Roseiarcus sp.
TCCGCCTGCCGTTGCGTAACGCATCAGTACGTCCTCGTTAAGATGGCTGCCGTTTTCCAGGATCTGTGTGAGCCGGCCCCGGTTGACGACGCCTATGCGTTGCGACAGCAGCAAGAGTTCGGGGAGTTCGGACGAGATCACCAAAACCGCCGCGCCTGCGATAGCGAGCTGGCGTAGCAGGGCGTAGATCTCCGCTTTCGCGCCAACGTCGACGCCGCGTGTGGGCTCATCAAACATGAGCACCCGGGCGCCGGTCGCCAGCCAGCGGGCGATGACGACCTTCTGCTGGTTACCTCCCGACAGATTGGCCATGGGGGTCTGGATGTTCGGCGGTCGGATTTGGAGATCCGCAGCATATTTTCTCGCCTCAGCGCGGCGGGTCGCGCCGCGCAACACGCCGAACCGTGAAAAACGCTTCTGGTTCGCAAGACCAAAATTTTGTTCGACCGACATCATCGGAACGATCGCATGTCCGCGGCGATCCTCTGGGATCAGGGCGATGCCGGCGTCCATCGCATCCTTGGGTGCTTTGATGTCGACTATTGACCCGCCAACCCGGATCTCGCCTCCAGTGCGCTCGTCGATTCCGAACACCGCGCGCATGATCGCCGATCTGCCGGAGCCGACCAGCCCTGCGAGCCCCACGACTTCGCCGGGGCGAACCGAAAGAACGATATTGCGAAGACGGGCCGTTGACAGATCCCGGATTTCGAGCAGTGGCGCTTCGCCGATCTCGACAGGGGGCGGCCGACCCTCCATGGCGAGAGACAATTCGCGTCCGGCGATCAGCTCGTTGAGCTGTGCATCGGTATATTTTTTCATGGCGTCGGTCGCCACGACCTTGCCGTCTCGCATGACCGTGAAACGGTCTGCGATGGCGCGGATCTCTTCCATGCGATGCGAAATATATATGATCGCCTTGCCAGCATCTCGAAGCCCTCGGATAACCTGGAACAATCCGTCGCGCTCCTGAGGCGTCAGGCTGGACGTAGGTTCATCGAACGCGATGATGCGGCCGCCACGCGCCAGCGTCCGGCTGATCTCGACAAGCTGGCGATCGGCCATGCCGAGCTTAGCCACCGGAGTGTCGACTCGGAGATGAGGGGCGAGAGACTGAAGGATTTCGATCGCTGCCGCTCGGTGTTGACCACGCGGGATAATTTCCAGACCCGCCGTCTGGCCAAGAAAAATGTTCTGCGCGACGTCGAGTTGCGGAACGAGGCTGAGTTCCTGGCTGACAAGTCCGATGCCCAGCGACAAGGCATGGCGCGGACTTTCAATCTGAACGACCCCAAGCGTATCGATTTCGATTTCGCCCGCATCCGGCGGGACGATGCCGAACAGCACCTTCATCAATGTCGACTTGCCCGCGCCGTTCTCGCCGAGCAGTGCGTGGACATCGCTACTCTGGAGTGTGAGGTCCACGTCGTTCAGCACGCGCGCGCGGCCAAACGTCTTGGAGATGCCGCGCATCGCCAGCATGGGCGGGCGCAATAGCGAGCTCGTCCCTCCTGACAATGCGACGGCGTCCATCGGTATGACTCTCAATTCGTCGGGCTGGGGAATTTCGCGACGTTGTCCTTCGTTATGACGGCGTTAGGCGAGACCACCCACGGGGGAACGGGCTGACAACCGAGAAGCCGCAGAGCCACCTCGACGCCCAATTTCCCCTCCTCGAAGGGGAATTCCGCCACAGTCGCGCTCATCTCGCCCGCTTGGACGGACTTCTTAGCCTCGCGAATGCCGTCAGTGCCGACGACCAGCGCCTTGCCCACGGCGTTGCTATTCTTCACGGCTTCGAAGACGCCGAGCGCCATGCCGTCGTTGTTGGCGTAGATCCCGACGAGGTCAGGGTTTTGGCGCAGAATGTTGCTCGTCGCGTTGAGCGCCGTCAGACGATCCCAGTTGCCTGGCTGGCTAGCGACGAGTTGAAGGTCGGGATAGGTCGCGAGTTGCTCCTTAAAGCCCTTGATGCGCAACCTGGCGTTTGGAGACCCTGCCGCGCCTTCTATCTGCGCGACCTTCCCGCCTTTCGGATTTGCCTCGTGCAGGAAGGTCGCGGCCTGGGCGCCGATCTTCACCTGGTCTGTGCCGATGTAAGAGCTGGCGCCGGCGGTTTTGGAATCGTCGATGATTACCGTCGGGATGTTCGCCGCAATCGCAGCCTTGACCACGGGCGCAAGATTAGAATCGGACTCCGGCGACAAGAGCAAAGCGTCTGGCTTCTGCGAAGCCATGGTCTGCGCGAGGTTGAGCTGCTCGACCAGTGACGATTCGTCCTTAGCCGCCTGCACGTCGACCTTGATCCCGTATTTCGCGGCCTCGCTCTTCGCGCCAGCCGCAACGTCCTGCCAGAATTCGTTGATGAGGGTTTTGGTGATGTAGGCGAAATGTAGCTCCTTGCCCGGCTTCGGAACCTCGCCTAGCTTGGACGCGAGATCAGAACTCTCGATCTTTTCCGCCGTTCCGGTCGGATAGGCGGAGCAGGTCTCCGCAGCCCGCGCGCCACTTGCACCTATCGCGAGGGCGAGCAGGCTTGCAGTCGTCAGTATCGGTCGAGCCAAAGTTGTCATAAGCTTCCTCCCGTTGATGAGCGACGATCGACCGCGTCAATTACCGCGCGAGCCGTCCTTACATATTGAAAGAGTGAACTGTTCGATCGTCGCAACGACGAACATCTTCGAGCTCCTGGCGGTTCCTCCGAGCAATCGGGCGTCAGCGCCCGGCGTTCTCTTGCGCATCGGTTTCGCCAATCGAGGCGTTCCGATGATGAAAGCCTAGTTGCGCTCTTTGTTAAGAGCAATTTAGATACTTTGCAGAAAAGGTTAGAATTGCTAACGATACCAGCTGTCCGAGGCCAAGCCGATGCAGCTTCCCATGCGCGCGATTTGCGTCTTTCACGCCGCCGCTAAAGCAGGCAGTGTCTCGAAGGCGGCGGCCGAGCTGAACGTGACCCCTTCCGCCGTGACGCAGCAAATTCAGCTTCTCGAGGTGCAACTCGGGACCTCCTTGATGGTCAAGGTCGGGCGCCGCGTCGCGCTCACGGAAGCCGGAGATCGCTATTTCACTTCGATCCGCGACCAGGTTGAGCGGATCACTGAAGCGACGGAGCAAATTCGCGGATTTCGGTCACTGATGGCCCTGAACGTGCGTGCGACCCCCACCCTCTCAAATAAGTGGCTGCTGCCACGCCTCGCCTCCCTGATTGATCTCCACCCCGACCTCGAAGTGCGGCTGGACGGCACGAACGAGCCGACGGACTTCGATCGGGAGTCCGTGGACGTCGAGATACGGCATGGTGACGGACGATGGCCGGGGTTGTTTGTGGAGGGATTGTCGGAGGAAGAGTTTTGGCCTGTCTGCGCCCCTGCCTACGCGGGTGCCGGGAGTCTGACACCTGCCGATCTTCCGAGCCGCCGCTTAATCCATTCGGTGAAATCACAGGCGCAATGGCCCCGGTGGTTCGCGCTGGCAGGAGTCGAACCGGCTACACGATGGCGCAAAGTGCTCTTCGATCGGAGCCATATGGCGATCGACGCCGCGGCTGGCGGCCTTGGAATCGCCCTTGAAAGCACGCTGATGACGGAGCGCGAGCTCGAGCAAGGGGTGCTGGTGCGACCCGTTCGAGATGCGCCCGAAATTCGGATCGTGACGCAATGGATCGTCTGCCCTCGCGACCATCTTCGAAGACGAAAGGTGCAGTTGTTTCTTGACTGGCTGCGCCACGAACGAGATGCGTGGGCTGACCGAAACCTGCCAAAACCTGGAATGGTTTCCTGACTCCGTCGTGCGGGCTTTATTGTGCAGCAATGCTCTTTTGAGGTCTGAAGCGATCCTCCATTTCGCGGCGGACAGCGGCGACATCGCGATCATCCACGAGGTCGACGTCGGCGTAGCTCACCACTTGATCCTTTTTGATCGCTCGCTTCAGGCGGACATTGTGTGCAAGCCCCATCGGGAGCGCGCCCAGTTCAAGGCTGCGCACGGCAGGAATTGCTTTAGCCCAGACCGCAAAACCGCCCTCGCCATCGAGCATTTCGCCCGGTTGCATGTCCTTCTTGGCGGTGGCGACAGCGTCTCCCCTGAACTCCTTCGACGAACCAGTCGCCTCGTTTCGCAGAACCGCCGATAGGACACTCACGGATGCTTCCAGGCCGATAAGGTGGAATGGACGCCAGAGGGATGCGTACCAGCCCGAAGGGTCTGTTAGGAGGCCATATTGCTTGAAGCACGCTCGCGCGTATTCGCTGTGGGCCTTGAATGTGACGAACACGCCGTATCGAACGTTGTTGAAAACTTCGCGGCCGTCCGGTTCTTGGCTCGCGGCAATATCGACAAGACCCGAGCGCGCCATCCGGCCGCCATCGGCTACCGGGCGGAACACTCTCGCGAGGTCATGGACGCCCGCCGGAGGGAACGCGAGCCCGTCATCAGGACAATCGAGGCCGGTTCCATTGGCGACCGCAGCCATTTCGATGGCGGCCTTCGTGCCGTCAGTGAAAGAATTGTAGAGTTTCGGATTGAGCCGATCTTTCTTGACCATCTCCTCGCTCCACCCAAACAGGCCCCATACCGTGTCCGGGGTTGAGTAGCGATAGCGAGGCTCGAAGTTCATGCCCTTGCCGGCGGCGGTGATCTCGAAGCCGCAGGAGCGCGCCCAATCCACGAGCTCGCAGATAAGGGCGGGCTGGTCCCCATACGCCATCGAATAAATGAGGCCCTTCGCTCTGGCCTTCTCCGCAAGAATAGGCCCGACCATCACGTCAGCCTCGACGTTCACCATGACGACGTGCTTGCCGTGCTCGATGCAAGCAAGCGCGTGACGCGTTCCTGCAAGCGGATGGCCGGTAGCCTCGATGACGCACTCGATCTCCTGGCACGCCAGCATCGCCTGAAGGTCGTCCGTGATAAAGGTCGTGCCGTTCTTGATCGCTTCGCCTGCGCTGCGGGCATCGTAACGGCCGTCCGCCCAGCCGACGCGCTCAAAGGATTGACGCGCCAGCCCGACGTCAAGATCGACGACCACAGCCATATGCAGCCCCTCGATCCTAGGGATTTGGGAAAGGATCATGGACCCGAACTTGCCCGCTCCGATGAGCGCGGCGCGCACGGGACGTCCACCGGAGGCGCGGCTCGAGAGCAAAGTCGAAAGATTCATGATTGTCGTATTCCTTGCGCCGCAGTCTTGCCGTCAGGATAAAAACTAGGTCTTCTACGGGAAGACGCTGCTGGGTCGACGATGACGTCTGCCGAGCTTCCTCCCGTACGCTTTTTGGAGCGCAACCGTAGCCATCTGCTAATCTGAAAAATACGGCTGGGATCAATTAGAGCAAGTTAGAATTTCGGGTCGGATTGTTAGAGCTACTAAAGCGCCGGCACCCTCTGGTGCGAAGAGGCTCCCTATAGTTCACGGCTGCAAAGCCCTCACCAGCGAATGGGTTGCTAATCATCTCAGTTAGCCGAGCGCCTTGTCGACAGGCGCGTTGGCGTTTGTGATGAGCGCGCCCGTCGCTGCAAGGGAAGCGGTCTGATATTCTTACGGCAATGTCCGCTTCACGTGTGCGCCGTGAGAGGGCGGCGCTTTCCAGTGGGTGCAAGGCCCACCCGGCGAACGCTCCAGCCGGAAGCAACCGGAGCAGTCATGGAGGTGACGAAATGGCCGAAGCCTGCGGCGTAGCTGGTCACATATAGGTGACTGCGCGAGTGTGCGGGCCGCAACGCGAGTGAACGCCGAGCAAGCCTGGAAAAGGACGTTGTGCAGGCCGACCCGACGACGTTTTGGGGGAAGGCTGTTACGGCTGGGTGAGATGAGCAAAGACGACGCCCAGTCGCTGCACCGGGGTAGTGGCGGCAGCATGTACACAAGGAAAGCGTACGCAACACGGGAAGCCCCATAGCGTGGTCAGAGATGACGAACCAGACGCCCGCGAGGGACAGGCTAGGGGGTTTGAACCGCCCTGAGTTTGCCGGAGGCTCCGAACCTTGAGAAGGTAGCGACGGCAAGCAAGACGAAGAATTGGTTTTCGCCCGAAGTGCGCACACGCGCCGTTCGGCTGGTTTTCGATCACGAGAAGGATCATCCCTCGCGGTGGGCGGCGGTGACTTCGATTGCCGCGAAGATCGGTTGCACGGCCCAATCGCTAGCCTCCGCGCGCTTAATTTAATTTGATCGAGCAGCAGTTCGAGCCTATCGAGTTCGCGGCTAATCTGGGTCTTGAGATGCACCGGCACGGGCCGGCCGTCGCACCTTGTCAACTCGTCGAGCCGTTGGCGTCGATCGCGCCGCAACGGCTCATAGCCGCAGATGCCCTGGGAGAACAACAAGCCCTTGACGCGATTGACATGCTTGACCCGCTCGGTGATCAGCACCTTGCGCTCGCGGCCAACGCGGCGCCGATCTTCTTCATCGGGCGTCGGCGCCTTCACCATTGCGCACACCCGAGGTTCGCCGCGCTGATACCCAAGCAGCGCGCGGAGCAGCGCCTCGCCATCGATCTTGTCGGTCTTGGCGCGCCGCCGCCGTCGCGACGTTGCGATCGAGGCCGGATCGACGACATGGCTTTCGACGCCTTCGCTTTGCAGCACGCGATGAAGCCAGAAGCCGTCAAGACCTGCTTCTTGAATGACAACGATGGGAAAAGAGTTTCCCGTCCGCTCCGCCGCCTTCCGCTTCAGCTTCGAAAAGCGCGCTAACAGCGCCGCGACGTCCCCGGCTGGCACAGAACGCTTTGACATCTTCTGACCACCGCCCGGGCGATAGCGATGTCATTAGCCAGATGGAACGGCTTAAGTTCCAAGGAGATGAAAATTGCGGCAAAGATCGGTGTGGATGGCGCTCGATTCGCCCTATGACCTGGACGAGCAGTGCTCGGCCAAGGCGACCTTCATCGACAAGCCTTCTGGGTAGCGAAGTCCCGGTAATGATTTGGTCGCGAAACGGCAGCCTGTTAGGACGGCCCCTCCGCTCACCGGCGCACAGCAGGTTTCTTTCTGACTGGCCCTCGTGGGATCCGGATCGCAGGATCAATCATTTAAGCTGGATGCGTTGTCGTGACAGAGTAGGGCAGGGCGTGCCGGTTCTCTCCTTAGCGCATAGCCGCGATTGCGCTTTCGCGTGAGCCACGTTTCCAGCGTTACTTGGGCTCGTGACGCATCCTCAGTCTTGAAGAACTGAAGGCGTTCCCGGCCCAGGCAACCGATGCGGCCCCAGCGCCGGATCAGTGTATGCTTCGCAAACAGCGTCGGTTCGATCGAAAGAACGTAATAGCGCGCGATGTTCCGGGCAGGGTCGACGCGTTCGAGAACAAGTTGCAGCGAGGAAGAGTCGCCTTCGTAGACATTCGCCATGCCGAATCCTCGGCTCGGCTTCGACCTGTGTCCAACGCAGAGTTTGAATCAGTCATGCTGTTTCGATTCGAAAAATCGATTGATGTCCGTGGGCCTGAATCGCTCCGCCGGTACAATCCGGAGGCGTCACGCACCTGAACGTTCGAGAAACTAACTAGAAAGAATCGGCGTCTACGATTGGCGAGCACCACCCGTGTGGCGCTGCCCTCTCACTCGCCGATGGAATCGAGATCGACCTCGCCGAACCGCGCGAGGATCACTGCGTCATGGAACTCGCCTGTCGTCGGATCGCCGGTGCGGGAAAACGCTACAGCGCCGGCGTGTTCGAGCGAGAGCACGCGCGCCCGGCGTTCGGCTACGATTGGACTCAGGACCTCACGAGCTTCACCCGGTTTCAGGTCGCCTTCCGCATCCCGATCAAATGCGATGACGACATGATAGGTAACTGGCGATTTCAGGCCGGCTTCAAATTGTCCGCTGACGATTTGCCGGTGCGCTTGTCAGCGACAACCTCGTACGCGATCTTCTGGCCTTCATTCAGGTCACGCATGCCCGCCCGTTCGACCGCGCTGATATGGACGAAAACGTCCGTGCCGCCGGCGTCAGGTTGAATGAAGCCAAAGCCCTTCGTTGCGTTGAACCATTTTACTGTGCCGGTCGCCATGGCGCACTCCTCTCCGATATCCACCGAACCTAGCGCAGGCCAAATTCATTGCAAGGCGAAGCCTCAGGCGATCCACTAGGCGTTACGGCTCACATGAGGTCGCCTGGCTGCAATAATGATGCGACAGTGAGGCCGTGCCGTCGACGCCACGAACTGAGTGACGAGAGATCTCTACGACGAGGGCGCTTGGCATAAGCGGGGCCAAACCAAGTTGGATGCGTGAGGAATGTTGACCGACCACCGCCAGTACGCGCCCGCGACAGTCCGTAATCGCGATTTCATTCTCGATGTCCTTCGCGATGTTTTACCGACGACGGGTGTCATCCTCGAAATCGCAAGCGGCTCGGGTGAGCACGTCGTTCATTTTGCGAGCAATTTCCCGCGTATCGTTTTCCAACCTTCCGATCCTGAACAAGAAGCTCTCCTGAGTGTCGCCGCATGGGTGAAGGCCGCACAAGTCACGAATGTGCGCGCGCCGGTTGTGTTGGACGCCTCCCAATCACCTTGGCCGATCGCTTCGGCTGACGGCATCATCTGCATCAACATGATCCACATCTCGCCTTGGGATGCGACGGTCGGATTGATCAGGGGTGCAGCTGCCATACTTCCTCGAGGGTCGCCGCTCTATCTCTATGGCCCCTATAAACGAAAAGGGTTCGCGACAGCCCCGAGCAACCAAGCATTCGACCAGAGTCTTCGCGATCGCAATCCAACTTGGGGACTGCGAGATCTGGAGGCAGTCGCCACAATCGCGCAGTCCGTTGGATTCTCGGTCCCCACGGTCACGGAAATGCCCGCAAACAATCTGAGCGTTGTGTTTCGCCGGACATGATCATGAGACAGACTACGACCATGCAGCGAATGGTCGCTTTGTCCGGGCGACGATGAAGATCGCCAGTTTCAAATATCAACAGCATCAACCGTCGCTTGACGAACTTGCTGGACTGGCTTCGCGAACCCGAGCCCGACATCGTGGGTCTTCAGGAACTCAAAGCCGCGGACACCGAATTCCCGGCGGAGGCAATCCGGCAGGCGGGATATCATGCCGTCTACCGCAGCCCGAGGCGCTGGAACGGCGTGGCGATTCTGGCGCGATGGGCGCCGGCGCGTGGCGTTCGCCCCATGCGCCGTCTGGCGGATTTGGCAAGAGCGCCTCGAAAGCATCGGATGCCTTGGTGCGGTACCGCTCCTTATGCCGAACCAAAGTGAACGGACGAGCGCCGAGATCGAACGCGACCAAGGCGAGACGTCCAGCATCGATGTGCGGCCGAGCCACCAAGTCGGAGACGACGGTCAGATGGGCGCTGGAGCGCACCGCCGCGCAGGCGGCTTCATTGGTCGGCAATTCGAGGATCGCTGTCAGCCGGGCTGAATCGATGTTGCGCGCGCGAAGCGCAGCTTCGAAGGCCGATCGCGTTCCGGAACCCGCCTCGCGCAATATCCATGTCGCTTCGATCAAGTCCTTTGGCGACGCTTTTCGCTTCGCTAAGGGGTGATCGCGGGAGGCCACGACGACGAGGCGGTCGCGCGCCACTTGAATGAGCGTCAGCGCCGGGTCCTCGATGTTTCCCTCCGCAAAACCAAGATCGGCCGAACCGTCAAGTATCGCCGTCGCGACATCGGCGGAATTGCCTTCGCGGAGCACCATTCCGATCGCTGGATGCGCAGCCGTGAAGCGCACCAGGAATGGCGGAAGCCAATAGCTGGCGATGGTTTGGCTGGCCTGAATTGTAAGGGTTCCACGCTGAAGACCGCCGAGTTCGGTCAACGCCAATTCCGCAAGCCTCGCGCTTCGTTGCGTCGCTTTCGCCTCGACAAGAAACAGCCGTCCCGTCTGGCTCAGCTCAATGCGGCGTCCAATCCGATGGAAAAGGCGGACCCCATAGCGAGTTTCCAGAGTGTGGATCGCCGCGCTCACCGCGGACGGGGTGAGGTTCAAGGCCTCGGCGGCTCGCGTGAGGTGCTCGCGCTCGGCGACGGCGATAAAAATCCGGAGTTGATCAAGGGTCATTGTTAGGTTAGATCGAATGAATCGTGCATTAAGTATCAATAGACCGAACGGTCATTCTTGAGCAAGATCACGCTCAACGAGGATGACCATGTCCATACACACCATCGCTCACGTCCGCCCAACCGTTCCGTCGTTGGCGCGCCTTCTTCCCGGAATTGGCCTTTGCGTTCTTGTGACGGTCCTAGCCTATTCGGTGCAGGCGATCGAAATCGAATATGTCGGCCGTCCCTGGCTAGAAGCGCTGGTCTTCGCCATTCTCTTCGGCGTTGCGATTCGAAGCGTCTGGACGCCGCCCAGCTCTTGGCATGCCGGCATCGAGTTCAGCGCCAAGAGATTGCTTGAAATTGCGGTCGTGCTTCTGGGCGCATCGGTCAGCGTCGGCGCGGTTCTCGCCATCGGGCCGGAACTGATTGTCGGCATCGCCGCAGTCGTCGTCGTGGCGATTGCGACGAGCTACGCCATAAGCCGCGCGTTGGGACTGCGGCCGCGAATGGCGATCCTTGTCGCTTGCGGCAATTCGATCTGCGGCAATTCCGCAATCGCCGCCGTCGCTCCAATCATCGGCGCCGACGGGGAGGACGTCGCCTCTTCCATCGCCTTTACAGCAGTGCTCGGCGTGATCGTCGTGCTCACCCTGCCGCTGCTCGTGCCACTCCTAAAGATGTCGTTGACGCAATATGGCGTCATGGCCGGATTGACTGTCTACGCCGTGCCGCAAGTGCTCGCCGCGACGTTGCCGATCGGCGCTCTCAGCAACCAGGTGGGAACGGTCGTCAAGTTGGTGCGGGTCCTGATGCTTGGCCCCGTCGTGCTTCTGATGTCGGTTCTCGCTTCCAGACTGCGCGAAGAAACTGACGAGCCTGCGCCGGAGGTGACAGCGGGCGATCGTCCGAAGCCAAGAAAGCCCGCACTCCACCAACTCGTGCCTTGGTTCATCGTTGGCTTTCTCATCGTCGCGGGCCTTCGAACGGCTGGATTGATCCCGAGCCCCGTCTTGCAGCCGACTGCCGTCATCGCCAACCTCATGACCACGGTCTCAATGGCGGCTCTTGGCCTCGGGGTCGATATAAGGGCGGTGGCGAAGGCCGGGCTTCGCGTCACGGGCGCCGTCATGCTGTCGCTCATCGTCCTCGGATTGATCAGCCTCGGGCTCATCCGTCTCATCGGCGTCGCATAGTTTAGGAATTTTGCGTCACTAGTTCTGCCTTGTGGGCACCGAACCAATTGGAAAAGTGTGGTCCGGTTCCGCCGAACCGGGATGCCAGCGTAGCCGTTTGCCGCGTCCGATCTTCGTCGATCGAGCGGTTCGACAGGCGCAAATTGCGGGAGCTCCTTTGCATTGCCAAAGTTAAATGACTGATTTCGCCTCTGCTGAAACCGGAACTGCTGACGAAACAAGGCGTTCCTCCATTGAGTTGAAACGGCCGGCGATTTGGTCTTCGACTTTGCAAACAATACGTTCGATCAGTCATACGCTAGAGTTCTAACGGTCATACGCTCGGGGCCGTGGGCCTTCTGGGCAGCGCGCTATGAGGAATGCGATGACGCTCAAAGACAAAGTTGCGATCGTCACCGGCGGGAACACCGGGATCGGAAAGGCGATCGCCGTCGGGCTCGCAAAGGCGGGGGCGAGCATCGTCATCGATTACATCTCAGATGCAGTGGCGACGGAGGCGCTCGAGCGCGAGATCGCTTCGTTTGGCGATCAGGCGATCGGCGTGGACGCGGACGTCAGCAAGATCGAGGACCTGCAGCGCCTCGTCGACGCTGCCGTGGCGAAGTTCGGACGCCTCGACATCATGGTGAACAACGCCGGCGTCGAGACGCGAACCTCGGTGCTCGAAACGACGGAGGCCGAGTACGACAAAGTCCTCACGATCAATCTCAAGAGCGCGTTTTTTGGCACACAGCTCGCCGCGAAGCAGATGATCAAACAGGGCGGCGGTGGACGGATCGTCAATATCACGTCTGTCCATGAGGATTGGCCGATGCCGGGCAACACCGCCTATTGCCTGGCGAAGGGGGGCATGCGGATGTTGACGCGGACCGCCGGAGTCGAACTGGCGCCCCACAACATTCTGGTCGTCGGCGTTGGCCCGGGCGCCGTCGCGACCCCGATCAACCAGACGACCATGAAGGATCCGGCTATGCTGGCGAAGCTCGACGCCGCCATCCCGATCGGCCGCATGGCCCGGCCGGAAGAGATTGCGAACGTCGTCGTTTTCCTCGCGGGAGACGGCGCGAGCTATCTGACGGCGACCACCATCTTCGCCGATGGCGGCATCATGCAGAATAGCGTCGGGCTCTAGCCGCAATGGCTGAGCGATACGACGTTCTAATCATCGGCAGCGGGGCCGGAGGCGGGACGCTAGCCCATAGGCTGGCGCCAACAGGAAAAAAGATTCTCATCCTCGAGCGCGGCGACTGGCTGCCGCGCGAAGCTCGGAACTGGAGCGTCGAAGACGTCTTTGGCGTCAACCGCTACGTGTCCCCTGAGACCTGGCTGACATCGGACGGGAAGCCGTTCCAACCTCAGGTCCACTATTTTGTCGGGGGCGCCACCAAGGTGTTCGGCGCCGCGCTCTATCGCCTCCGGAAGGAGGACTTCGGCGAGTTGCGCCATTACGACGGCGTGTCGCCCGCGTGGCCTATCGGCTACGAAGAGCTGGAGCCCTACTATACCGAGGCCGAGCAACTCTATCAGGTGCACGGAGAGCACGGGGTCGACCCGACGGATCCGCCGGCAAGCGCCCCTTATCCCTGGCCGCCAGTCTCTCACGAGCCGCGCATCGCAAAGCTCGCCGACGATCTCGCCGCGGCCGGCTACCATCCCTTTCACGCGCCTGCAGCCGTGATGATGAACGAAGCTGATATGGCTTATAGCGAGTGTATCCGCTGCCAGACCTGCGACGGCTTTCCGTGCCTCGTCCACGCGAAGTCCGACGCCGAGGTCATTGCGGTGCGGCCGGCGATGGAAGAACCCAATGTCACGCTGTTGCGGAACGCGCGCGCCCTGCGGCTCGAGACGAACCCCTCAGGACGCGAAGTCACGGGCGTCGTCGCCGAAGTCGACGGGACATCGCAGCGTTTCGAGGCCGACATTGTGGTGGTTTCCTGCGGCGCGGCCAATTCCGCCGCCCTCCTGCTGCGCTCGGCGAACGATCGTCATCCGAACGGCCTCGCCAACGGTTCGGGGCAGGTCGGACGCAACTACATGTTTCACAACAGCCAGGCGGTGCTGGCTTTGTCGCTCACCCCGAACGACACGATGTTCCAGAAAACATTGGCGCTGAACGACTTCTATTTCGGTATGGAAGGATTCCCCTATCCGATGGGCAACATCCAGATGATCGGCAAGACGCTCGGAGGCATGTATCGCGCCGAGAAGCCGATGCTGACGGCGCTCGTGCCGGAGCGCGCTCTTGATCAAGTCGCCCGCCATGCCGTCGACTTCTGGCTGACAACGGAAGATCTGCCTGACCCGGACAATCGCGTGACGATCGAAAGCGATGGCCGACTAAAACTCGCCTATAAGCCGAACAATCAGGTTCCCATGCAGAAGCTTTATGAGAAGCTGCGCAACATGCTGAAGGACATCGGCCTGCAGCGGCAGCATCTCGTCACGCGCGACCTCTATATGCGCAACGAGATTCCGCTTGCCGGGTGCGCGCATCAGGCGGGAACCTGCCGGTTTGGCGACGATCCCGCGTCCTCCGCGCTTGATCGCAACTGCAAGGCGCACGAACTGGACAATCTTTACGTGGTCGACACCAGTTTCTTCGTCAGCATCGGGGCGGTGAACCCGTCGCTGACGGCGATCGCCAACGCCCTGAGGGTAGGAGACCATATCAGTAAGAGGATCGGCGCATGACCGCAACGGCGCTTGCGACGCTGGCGACGCGCACCCTGCTGGTGGTCCTCTTCTTCCCCTTCAGCGCCGCCGACAAGATTTTCAACTTCGAGGGCGCGGTCGCTCAGGCGCGTGAGATCGCGCCGAATAAGATCGCGGTTATGCTGATCGTTGCCGGACTCGCCACGGAAATCCTGATGCCCTTGGGAATCCTGACCGGAATCGCGGATCGGGCCGCTGGTTTCGTGATGGCCGGCTATTGCATGGTGACGGCGCTGTTGTGGAAACAATTCTGGAAGCCGGGCGACTTCTGGCACGGGGGCGACAGCAAGGGCCGCGGGCTCTTCTGGGATTTTCTCAAGAATTTCTCTCTTGCCGGAGGCTTCCTGCTCCTGGTTGTCGGCGCCCACGGGACGATCGAAACGTTCCTGGCCGACCCGTTCGCCTCGTCTCACCCCTATGCGCATGAGGACTTGCCCTGACCGATCCCGGTTCTCGCCCCACGCTCGGCTATTGGCATCTCTGGCGCGATAAGAAAGGCGTCAGCCATCAGCAGCGCTGCGCGTTGACCGCGTTCGAACTGAAGGGCGTCGGCCCGGCAGATCCGCAGTGGAACAACCAACAGCCGCGCGGCGAAGCGACCACGGTCTTTACGGTGCAGCCGGTCGGCTGGGTTGGGGACTGGCACGAAAACCCAGCGCCGCAATGGATCGTCCCATTATCGGGCCGCTGGTGGGTCGAGGCCATGGACGGAACGCGGGTCGAGATGGGTCCGGGCGATCTGTCCTTTGGCGAAGATCAAGACTGCATCGCCACCGCCGATGGCCGGCGCGGACACCGGTCGGGCACAATCGGAGACCAGCCAGCGGTCTTAATGACCGTGCAAATTTACACGGCCCCGGTCGTGCGGCCGTGCCATCTCCGCTAGCTCTATGACAAGTCGCGCAATCGCGTTGCGGCTTGATCGGGTCAGTCTCAACGTCGCAGACTTGCCCCTCGCCACCGCCTTCTACGTGGGGGCCCTCGGGTTTGAGGCGACGCCGGCGGTCGATGCAGATCCGGCTCTCGCCATTCTGCTCGGCGTGCGGACCCTCCGTGTCGTCCTGCTGCGGCGAGGCCGGGAGCGCCTCGAACTTGCAACGTTCGATCCCCCGGGCCCTCCCTATCCCACCGATAGTCGCAGCGACGACCTCTGGTTCCAGCATTGCGCGCTCGTCACCGACGACATCGTTGCGGCATACCAACGGCTCTCGGCGTTTCCGTTCACGCCTATTTCCCGCCATGGCCCGCAAAGGCTCCCGGGCGGCATCCTCGCATTCAAGTTTCGCGACCCCGAAGGCCATCCTCTCGAGTTGATTCAGTTCCCGCGACCGGATCCTCGAACCACGGGTGGCATTGACCATTCCGCCATATCCGTCGCCGACGCCGAACGAAGCATCGCCTTTTATGCTGCCCGGCTTGGACTCTCGCTGCAATCGCGTCAGATTAACCATGGACCGGCACAAGAGGCGTTGGACGATCTTGACGGCGTCGCCGTTGATGTCGTCGCTCTGGCGTCAGCTAAGACAGCCCCGCATGTCGAGTTGCTTGAATACCGTGCGCCTCGTGGGCGCCCCCCGCTGGGCACACCTCCATCCTCAATAGCGGCAAGTCGCCTGGTCTTCGCTGTGGCAGCCCTAGACCGTTTTGACGACGCCGTAGCACTGCGGGATGGTGCGAAAGCTTGTCTGATCCAGGATCCGGACGGACATATGTTGTTGCTTGAACAACGTCGATGACCGCACATCTGCGCAAGTGGCTCACCGACATCGGCGACATGTTCTGGCTGCTGCCAGGCCTGATGGTTTTGGCCGGCATCCTCCTCGCGATCGCTCTCGTGCACGAAGACAAAAGCTTCGCCATTCCTGATGCGTTGCTCGGCGGCCAACTGCTTTACGAACCTCGGTCAGAAGCTTTGCTACGGGCCGCCCTGCAATTGTCTGGCGCCACGCCATCAAGCACGTCAACGGAGGCGTTCAGTAGTTAACGCATCGTTTGTGCGAACCTGCCGCCCGTCGAATTGATCCACTTAAGTACACTTCGATCAAGTCATCGCGGCAATCACGCGCGGAGTCAGTAACCGCGGCCGTTTGCGCGATGAGTGAAGTCATCGTCTTGCAATTGTTGCATCGCAGCATTACGTTGTTGCGGTGCGGGTTCACGCCCGTATATGCCCTCCTTGGGCGTTTCCTCCCTAGACTCAAGGCCGCCTCAGGGCGGCCTCCTTTTTGGCGATGACCGTCCGGGTTCGTCGAACCGCGACGCGCGGTCCACCGCCGCTCATTTTCCGCTGTTGCCCGTGCAAATCGTGCTTATCCCGCTGGACCGCGCTGTTCCATATCGCTCGTAAGGCGCTGCGCTTGTTCACCCAGGATGGAAGAATAGAGGTCGATGAGACGCCATGAAGCAGGACTGAAAGAGACCGATCTCGCATAGACGCCCGCCGCCGCAAGGGTTCGGCCGGTCGAGCCGCTTCGCTGGTCTCTCCCGGCCCGCTGGCGCGCCCTTGCCTCGCCGGCCGCCATGCGAGGGTGGGGAGGCTGTTTTCAGGAACAATTCCGTTCCGAGGAGCAGCCAGATGCGAAACCTCCGAAGCCATCCCACACAAAGACGCGACCACTACCAGGAACTCACCGACAGGATTGTCGCCGCGCTCGAAGCGGGAATTGCGCCGTGGCGCAGACCATGGGACCCGAACGCCTGCGGCGCATCGACGACGCCGGTCAACGTCGCGACCCGTCATCGCTATCGGGGCGTCAATCTGTTCGTCCTTGGCATGTCACCCCTCGCCTTTACGAGCGGCGATCCGCGCTGGTGCAGCTACCGGCAAGCGGCGGCGCGAGGATGGCAGGTGCGCAAGGGCGAGAAGGCGACGCCCGTCTATTTCTACAAGCCGATCGAGATCGAGGACAAAACCGCTGATAGGGGCCGCGAGACGCGCTGCATTCCGATGCTGCGAACGTTCTCGGTCTTTCATGCTTCGCAAATTGATGGCGTCCCTGCCCTTGCGCCCCCAACTGCGACGAAGACGGTCGCCGAGCGCGTCAAGGACGTCGAGCTCATCATTGAGGCGAGCGGCGTGCCGGTTCGGATCGGTGGTGAACGCGCCTTCTACAGCCCGGCGCTCGACGTCATTCAAATGCCTCCGGACGAAGCCTTTCACGGTCCGGCAGAGCGGGCCGTCGTCCTCCTGCACGAGCTCGCTCACGCCAGCGGCCATTCCACGCGATTGAACCGCGATCTGAGCGGCGGCTTTGGCTCTGTTCTTTACGCAAAAGAAGAGCTTCGAGCGGAGCTGACCTCCGTCGCGGTCGGGTCCATGATCGGATTGCCTTGCGACATTCTCAATCACGCGAGCTACCTCCAGTCCTGGATCGCCGTGCTCAAGGAAGATCGCCGCGAGATTTTTCACGCTGCGGCCGAAGCGCAAAGGATGGCCGACTACATTCTAGACTTCCATCCCGACTACTCGGAGACGCTTAGCGAATCCTCAGACGCCGAGGACGAGGCACCGATTCCCTCTCCGCTCGCGGCTTGAGACTGCCGGAGCCACGAGGGCGAAACCGTACGCTTCGATCATTCACGACGGTCATCGGGCCCCGATGACGGGCCGCGATAAGTCGAAAGGCGCGAGCGGCTAGCCGCGCGACTTCCCAAACCTCTCCTCCTTTCATCCTCCGCGTCAAGACGATAGCCCGCCGCAGTCATGCGTTGGGGGTCGCGCTTGCACGCGCTTCTCACGAGCGCTCCCCATGAAACACGACCAGTTCACCCTGCCCTTCCTCGACACCACGATCATTGCGGAGGGCTTCGGCCTTTATGGCGGATTCCCAACTTCGAAATCCTCCGCCCATGCGCAGAACAATGTCGAGCCCGAAGAGGCCGAACGCCTCTACGCGGCGGTTCCCACCAAACCGTCTCTTCCGGCGCAGGACTACCGGCTCGCCGGCGAGCGCCGTCTCGCCGACGGTTGGAAAGCGCGCGCGAAGGACAATCTCGCCGCGATCCGACTCATGACGACGATCGAGGCGGAAGCCCGCCATGCCCGGCTCGAAGAGCAGGAGCGGCTCGCGCGCTTCACGGCGTTCGGCGCGTCCGACCTCGCCGACCGGATCTTCCGTCGCGCCGGAGACGCTTTCGCGCCCGCCTGGCAAGAAGTCGGCGCCGAGCTCGAGGGGCTCGTCTCGCGCGACGACCTCGCGAACCTCAAGCGGGCCACCCAATACGCCCACTACACGCCGGAGTTCATGATCCGCGCCATCTGGCGGACACTCCGCCGGATGGGCTTCGACGGCGGGCGCGTCCTCGAGCCGGGCTGCGGTACGGGCCTGTTCTTCGCCCTTTCCCCGGAAGCCCTCGCCGGCAAGCTCGCGCTGACCGGCGTCGAAATGGACGCTGTTACCGCCCGGATCGCCAAACTCCTCTACCCGAACGCCCGCATTCGCCACGAAGATTTCAGCAAGACGAAACTGGCGGAATTGTTCGACCTCGCGATCGGCAATCCACCGTTCTCCGATCGCACCGTTCGCGCCGACGATCCGGCAGGAGAGCTGCGCCTATCCCTGCATGACTACTTCATCGCCCGCTCGGTCGAGCGGCTGCGTCCAGGCGGTCTCGCCGCCTTCGTCACGTCGCGCTGGACGATGGACAAGGTCGATGGCAAGGCGCGCCATCACATCGCAGCCATGGCCGATCTGATCGGCGCGGTGCGCCTGCCCGAAGGCGCAATGCACGACCGCGCTGGAACAGAAGTCGTGGTCGACATCCTGTTCCTTCAAAAGCGGGATGCGGGGACCGCTCCTGCCGGCGCGGCGTGGGACGTTCTTGCCGAAGCCGTTCCAGCCGAGGACGGCGAGACGGCGCTTTCGATCAACCGCTACTTCGTCGAGCATCCCGAAATGGCGCTCGGGACGCATGCGCGAACCTCGAGCGCCTACGGGCCGGTCTATACGTTGAAGCCGGTCCTCTCGACGCCTGGCGCACTCTCGGACCTTCTGGCCCAAGCGCTCGACCGCCTGCCGCGCGACCTGTTCAAGGCCGCCGTAGGTGAACCGAAGCCGGCCTTCCATGCGACGGTACGGGTCGGCACGGCGGCCGAAGGGGCCGCGATCAAGGAGGGCAGCTATCTCGTCCATGAGGGCGTCCTCGTCCAGATCATCAGCGGCGCGCCCCAAGCCGTCGCCGTTCGAGATGGCAAGGGAACGGAGGGGATCCCCGCGAAGCATGCCCGCATCATCCGCAGCCTGATCGCCGTTCGCGACGCCGTCCGCGAGGTTCTCCGCACGCAAGCGAACGATGAACCCTGGGGATCGGCGCAGATCCGGCTGCGCTCGGCCTACGCGCTCTTCGTGCGCAACTTCGGCCCGATCAACCTGACGACGATCAACGAGACCGAGACGGCCGAGGGCGAGACGCGCGAAACCTTCCGTCGCCCAAACCTTCAGCCCTTCCTCGACGATCCCGACGTCTGGCTTGTCGCCTCGATCGAGGATTACGATCTCGAAAGCAGAACGGCGAAGCCTGGACCGATCTTTCGCGAGCGCGTGCTCCATCCGGAAACGACGCCGGTGATCGAGACGGCAGAGGACGGGCTCGCCGTAACCCTGCACGAAACGGGACTCGTCGATCTCGACCGCATCGCCGAGCTTCTCGGCCGGTCACGCGAGACGGCGATCGCGGAACTGGGCGAGCGCATCTTTGCCGATCCCGAGGCGACGGCCGCCATGAGCCGCGACGTCTGGGTCACGGCCGACGCCTATCTCTCGGGCAAGATCCGCGACAAGCTGACAGCCGCCCAGGCCGCCGCCGCGCTCGACCCGCGTTATCAGCGCAATGTCGCGGCGCTCGAAAAGATCCTGCCTGAGGACCTCAAGCCCTCTGACATCACCGCGCGTCTCGGCGCGCCGTGGATACCGGCCGACGTCGTTGCCTCCTTCGCGGAAGAGGTCCTTGGCGTCAAAACACCGGTCTATCACACGGTCGAGATCGCGAGCTGGTCGATCAACGTCCATGCCTTCGCGGGCCAGGCGAGCTCCTCGACCGACTGGGGCACTTCCCGTCGCCATGCCGGCGAACTCTTGATGGACGCCCTCAACGCCTCGCTGCCGCAGATCTACGACGAGTTCGAGGAGGACGGGGTCAAGAAACGGGTCCTCAACGCCGCCGACACCGAAGCCGCCAAGGACAAGCTCGCAAAAATCAAGGCGGCGTTCGAGACCTGGGTGTGGAAGGACGTCGAACGCGCCGACAGGCTGACGCGGATTTACAACGACCGCTTCAACAACCTCGTCCCCCGGCACTTCGATGGGTCACATCTGACAATTCCCGGCGCCTCCAGCTTCATCAATTTCTACGCCCACCAGAAACGGGCGATCTGGCGGATCGTCGCTTCCGGCACGACCTATGTCGCCCACGCGGTCGGAGCGGGCAAAACCTTCAGCCTCGCCGCCGCGATCATGGAGCAGAAGCGGCTCGGTCTCATCACCAAGGCGATGATGGTCGTGCCCGGTCATTGCCTCGCCCAGGCGAGCCGCGAGTTCCTGCAGCTCTATCCGACCGCCCGAATCCTGGTCGCCGACGAGACCAATTTCGTCAAGGACAAGCGCCAGCGGTTTCTGGCCAGAGCGGCGACCGCGCAATGGGACTGCATCATCATCACCCATAGCGCCTTCAAGTTCATCCCCGCCCCGGCCGAGTTTGAACGCCGGCTGATTTCCCAGCAACTGCGGTCCTATTCCGAGCTGCTCGAGCGCATCGATGGGGCCGACCGGCTCTCGCGCAAGCGCATCGAGCGGATGAAGGAGGAGCTTGAGGAGGACCTCGAGCGGCTGAAGTCGCGCAAGGACGACATGTTGACGATCGCCGAGATCGGGGTCGACCAGCTGATCGTCGACGAAATGCAGGAGTTCCGAAAACTGTCGTTCGCCACCAACCAGACGACTCTGAAAGGGATCGATCCGGACGGCTCACAGCGCGCCTGGGACCTTTACGTCAAGACCCGCTTTATCGACGCCACGAAGAATCCTGGGAGGGCGCTGGTCGCCGCCTCCGGCACGCCGATCACCAATTCTCTGGCGGAACTGTTCACCCTGCAGCGGTTCATCCAGCCGGACGCCTTGCAGGAGCGCGGCATCCAGGAATTCGACGCCTGGGCGGCCAATTTCGGCGAAACAAGGACCGAGCTCGAGCTCCAACCGTCCGGCCTCTACAAGCCGGTCACGAGATTCTGCGAGTTCGTCAATGTCCCCGACCTTATGGCGATCTATCGCATGTCGACCGACGTCGTCCTCAAATCCGACCTGCGACAGCACCTCAAGCTGCCGGCGATCGCGGGAGGGCATCGGCAGATCGTCGCCGCGCCGCCGAGCAAGGCCTTCCTCGACTATCAGCGCCATCTCGCCGACCGGATCAAGGCGATCGAGAACCGCTCCGGCAAACCGAAGAAAGGCGACGACATCCTGCTCTCCGTGATCACCGACGGCCGCCATGCGGCGATCGACTTGCGCTTTGTCCGATCGGGGGGCGACAACGAGCCCGACAACAAGCTCAACGCCCTGATCGACAACGTTCATCGCATATGGGAACAAACAACGAACACTCGCTACACCCGGCTCGACGGCGTCCCCTATGCCCTGCCCGGCGCGGCGCAGATGATCTTTTCCGACCTCGGCACGCTGGCCGCCGAAGAAACCCGTGGCTTCTCCGCCTATCGCTGGATCAAGGACTCTCTTGTCGCCCGCGGAGTGCCATCGGCTCAGATCGCCTTCATGCAGGACTACAAGAAGTCGTCGGCGAAACAGCGCCTGTTCAACGCCGTCAATGGCGGCCAGGTCCGCATCCTGATCGGATCGTCCGAGACCATGGGCACCGGCGTCAACGCCCAGCGACGGCTGAAAGCGCTCCACCATCTCGACGTGCCGTGGCTGCCCTCGCAGATCGAGCAGCGCGAGGGCCGGATCGAGCGGCAGGGCAACGAGAACGACGAGATCGAGCTCTACGCCTATGCGACGAAGCGCAGCGTCGACGCGACCGGCTGGCAGATTCTGGAGCGGAAAGCCCGCTTCATCGACGCAGCTATGTCGGGCGACCGCTCCGTCCGCCGGATCGAGGACGCCGGATCGCCGGCTAACCAGTTCGCGCTCGCCAAGGCGATCGCCTCCGGCGACGAGCGGCTCATGCGCAAGGCCGGCATCGCCTCCGAAATTGCCCGCCTCGAGCGCCTGCGCGACAGCCATTTCGACGACCAGTTCGCCATCAGACGCAAGATCGACTTCGGCGAAAAACGACTCCAAGAGGCGACCCACCGGATCGAGGGGATCACACAGGACCTCGCCCGAAGAGTTGCGACCCGCGGCGACGCCTTCGCGATGACGATCGGCGACAGGCGTCTCACCGAACGCAAAGCCGCGGGCGAGACGTTGATCGCCTTGGCGCGGAAGATGAAGCCTCAAAAGCCAGGCTCGACCGCGCCGATCGCGGCGATCGGCGGCTTTACCGTCCTCGCGCGGACAACCTACTTCAACGACATCGAACTCAGGCTCGATCGCGCGCTCAAGTCATCCGACGCCATTGATGTAGACAAGGACATCACGCCGCTCGGGCTCGTCTCCCGCCTCGAATCGGCGCTCGGGCGCTTCGAGTTGGAGCTTGCGGAGGAGCGCCGCACGGTCGCCGAAGTCTCCGCCTGGCTGCCGGGCTTCAAGGCCCGCCTCGGCGACGCCTTTCCGCATGAGACGGAGCTCGAGGAGAAGCGCGCCGAAATGGCCGAACTCGATGCTTCGCTCGCCGCGACTGCCAATGAGGCACCCACCCCTGCGAGCAACGCCGCCGCGTAATCCGGAGGACGAGGAATTCGCCCTCCCTTTCCCGATGCAACAGAAATACGGAGCACGGATGCTCAGGCGTTGCTTTAGCTTACTCACGATCGGCCGGCCCATGTCAGCGTCTGGAAACGAGACCGCCAACTCGGGCTCGATCGCCTTTTCGTCGAGCTCGCCATGATAGTCGCAAGCCGCCAGTTGCTTGTCGGTTTGAGGCGCCATCCGCGGGCGAACGACAAGCCCTCAGTCGCCGCTATTAGGGCTTTGTTGACGAACAGCTCTCCCCCCGCCAATCCGCGAGGCAGCAGTCGTCAGCGATCATGGCCAAGGCCAAGGCCCAGAATGCCCGCCTTGCGTCGCAAGGCGCCCTCGGTGCGCTTCATCTCTTTGGCGATCTGCGCGACTGGAGTGCGGGACTTTGAATGAGCCTTAAGCGCCTTTACGTCTTCCTTCGTCCAGGGGCTGCCATGCGACGTCGTCTTCTTTTTAGGCACGAAGGAATGCTCCGATTAGATTTGAGAGACCTGACAAGTATCGCGAGGGGCCGTCGCAGGCAAAGTCACCTCGCCCGTCGCCACGGGTCGCCAGTCGATTTGCTTGATTAGAGATCGACAAGAAGGAGCTTGTTTCTCTCGTCGATGGTTGCTTAGCATCGACGCAAACCGCTCAAGAATCGCTACGACTGTCCGGCGATCGTCGCGGTATAGAAATCCGATCAAGAATCTCGCCGACCAGGAGGTGAGCCTGCACGGCCGTCAGGTTCTCGCCGACGATCTTGTCGTCCAGGCCGAGTCGAAACATTGTTCTTGAGTCACCTGGCGTCTCCAGCTCCACGACGATCCGCTTGACCTTGGTTG
>DATCEJ010000659.1:0-4496 GCA_036510135.1 Roseiarcus sp.
CCCGCCTGCCGGAGACGACGCTCTGCACCGCGCGCACGATGCCGACATAACCCGTGCATCGGCAGAGGTTGCCGCTCAGCGCGACTCGGATGCCATGTTCGCTCGGCGCTTCCATGCGCAACACGATGTCGCGCGCCGAGACAATCATGCCGGGCGTGCAATAGCCGCACTGCAGAGCATGATGAGTGGTGAAAGCCGCCCTCAGTTCGCGCGCAATCTCGTCCTCGTCGAGGCCCTCGATGGTCGTGACTTTGGCGTTTTCGCAAGCGACCGCGAAGGTGATGCAAGAGCGTATCGGCACGCCGTCGACGAGCAGCGTGCAGGCGCCGCATACGCCGTGCTCGCAGCCGATATGGGTGCCGGTCAGGTTGTGCGTCTCGCGCAGCAGGTCAGCGAGATTTGTGCGCGGCTCGACCTCGGCGCTCAGGACGCTGCCGTTGACCGTTAGGCTGACCTTGGTCATCAGGCCGCAGCCCGCTCCAAGGCGCGCCGGAGGGCGACGACATGCGTCTGGCGTTCCAGCGGATCATGCATGCCGGCCGAGCTCGCCAACTCGTCAGCCGCCTGGGCATCGAAGTGTTCGGGGGCGCCGTCGGCGATAACGCGGCGGGCGTCGGCGATGACGATTGGACGCGTCTCCGTCGCGCCGATGACCGCGCGGCAAACGCCGCGTTCCAGATCGACTACGAAAGCTCCGATCGCATGGGCGAATTCGCCTGTCTTGCGGCAGATCTTGTGATAGCCCCAGCGGGCCGTGCGACCGAGCCGCGGCGCCTTCACCGAAACGAGCAGTTCCCCCGGTCGGAGATCCGCCTCGAGCGCGCCAAGCATATAATCCTCAACCGGGATTGTTCGCACGCCCTCCGGGCCGCGCAATGTGACCAACGCGCCGAGGGCGGCGAGAATCGAAATCCAGTCCGCCGACGGATCGGCATGAGTCAGACTGCCGCCGATCGTTCCTCGGTTCCGCACAGCGCGATAGGCGATGCCACGGGCGACACTCGGCAGCGCGCCGCCGGTCACGTCCGGCACGCGGCAGTCCTCAATATCGGAGTGCGTAATGCAGGCGCCGATCACGACGCCGTCCGCTTCCTCTTTGACTTGGCGAAGTTCGTCGATGCCCGTGATATCGACCAGAAGATCGGGCTGGACGAGGCGCATATTGAGCATGGGGCCCAGAGACTGACTACCAGCGATGACTTTGACGGAGCGTCCGTCCTCAGCCAGCAGCGATAGCGACGCGTCCACATCTTTCGGGCGGACATAATCGAAATTGACAGGCTTCACCCCTGCATTTCCTCGAATTCGACCGGCGTTTTCGCACGCTTTGCAGCCGCAATCGCTTCAAGCACGCGGCGCGGCGTCGTCGGCGAGTGGAAGACTTCGGCTCCGAGAGATCGCAAGGCGTCATTGACCGCGTTGCCGATCGCCGCCGGCGGGGCGATGGCGCCGCCCTCGCCAAGCCCCTTCACGCCAAATTCAGTGTAGGGCGCAAGCGTCTCCATGTGGCGCACCCGAGGCGCGGGAACCTCGGTCGGACCTGGCAGGAGATAGTCAGCAAAGGTTGACGCGAGCGGCTGACCCGAGGAGTCGAAATTCATCTCTTCGTAAAGCGCGGTGCCAACGCCCTGAGCGAACCCGCCGTAAATCTGGCCGTCCACCACCATCGGATTGATGAGCTTCCCGCCATCCTCGACGATGATGTAGTCGAGGATCTCAATGTCGCCGGTCTCCGGGTCGACCGCGACAGTCGCGATATGGGCGGCGTAGCTGAAAGTGCCCGAGTCGCGGCCCGGCTTGTAGCCGATCGTCGCCTCGAGGCCGCGCGGATCGACCGAAGTCGGGAGGTCCTGGGGGCGCCGATACCAGGTGTGAGCAATCTCGGCTAGAGTGACGCTGCCCGATTGCCCGTGGACTGCGCCATCGCGCAGCACGACGGATTCCGCGTCCGTTTGCAAGAGATGCGCGCCGATCGCTTTCGCAAAACGCGCCACTTCTCGCGTCGCGGTCGCGACCGCTCCGCCTGCCATCACCGCGCCACGCGAGCCCCAGCTGCCGGTCGAGTAGGGGGTGTATTCCGTGTCGCCATGGACAAGTTTGATCTTGGCGATCTCGATTCCGAGAATCTCATTCGCCACCTGCGCAAGGGTCGTCTCCATACTCTGCCCATGCGAGTGGACGCCGACTCTCAACTCGAGCCCTCCGTCGGGCGTCATGCGCGCCGTCGCCTGCTCATGCCCGGGGACCATGGGAATGCCCCAGCCGGCGTAGACCGACGTGCCATGCGCGCCCTGCTCGCAATAGACCGCAAGGCCGATGCCGATGAGGCGTCCGTCCGGCTCGCCGCGCCTCTGGCGCTCACGAACGCTCTTGAGGTCGGCGGTCGCCAGCGCCCGGCGCAGCGCCTCAGGATAGTCGCCGCTGTCGAAATGCTTCTTGGTGATGTTGTCGAAGGGCATCTGCTCGGGGCGGACCAGGTTCTTCATTCGCACCTCGAACGGCTCGAGCCCCGCCTCGCGCGCGATCAGGTCAAGCATGAGCTCAAGCGCGTAGCAAACGCCCGTTCGCGCGACGCCTCGATAGGGAAGGATCGGACATTTGTTGGTCGCGACCGACCAGGTGCGGCAACGATAGGACGGGAAATCATAAGGCCCGGGAAGGATGCTTGCGACCTGCGCTGCTTCAAGGCAGGCTGAGAAGGGATAGGAGGAATAGGCGCCCGAATCGACCGTCGCTTCACAGTCGACGCCGCGCAGCGTGCCATCGCGATCCGCGTAAACGGTGATGCGGTAATGATGCTCGCGGCAATTGGCGCCGGCGGTCAGGTGCTCGCGCCGGTCTTCAAGCCAACGGACCGGATGGCCGCAGCGCATCGCCAGCCATCCGAGGCAAACGTCCTCCGGCAAGAGGATGCCTTTGTATCCGAACCCGCCGCCGACATCCGGCGAGACGATGCGCACCTGAGTTTGCATCAGCCCCAAGCATTCCGCGAGGCCGGTGCGCACGATATGCGGCATCTGGCTGCCCGTATACAGAACCAGCTGGTCCATGCGGCTGTCCCAATAGACGACCGTGCCACGGCCTTCCATCGGGGCCATGCATTGGCGGGCGGTGGAAATCTCGCGAGTAATCTTGATAGGCGCGTCGAACGCGGCTTCGATATTGATATCGACGAACGTCTCAAGGAACGTGTTGTCGCCCCAGTGCTCATGAAGAAGTGGTGCGTTCGGCAATCGCGCCGCCAACATGTCGTGCACGGCCGGCAGCTCCTCGAGATCGACCTCGATGCTCGCGGCGATATCCTCCGCCTCGGCCCTCGTGCGGCCGACGCACATCGCGATGAGCTCGCCGACCTGGCGGACCTTCTGGCTCGCGAGCACCGGTTGCTCGGACGCCTTGAATCCCGGCAGGCCGGACACGGCGACGATAGGTTTCACGCCGACAAGGTCCTCGGCGGCGAACGCCTTGCCGCGATGCTCGTCGGGAATGTGGACGGCGCGCAGCTTTGCGTGGGCAAGCGGCGAGCGAACAAACGCGACGTCTTTCATGCCCGCCAGGCGGATGTCGCCGACAAACTGGCCGCGCCCACGCAGGAAGCGGTCGTCCTCCTTACGTTTAACGGAGGCGCCTACGCCCTGATCACTCATCTCCTAGCCTTCCTCAGCCACGACTCCCGACCAAGCCGTACGGCGCCCCACTCTTTCCGCGGGCGACGCCGCTCAACCTTCGGCGCGGCGATCGCCTGACGCGCTTCGGCGGATCGGCTCCGCGTTGCACCAGTCGTAAATCGCCAGCGCCATTACTTTGATCGACGTGAGGTAGTCGTCAATCCCAACATATTCGTCGTCTGCGTGCATGACAGCCGTCGAGCCGGGGCCGAATATGACCGTTGGTGTATTGCCGTACAGATTGAGGAAGCGCGTATCCGCCGCTCCCTGACGGCCGCTGATCACGGGAGCCTTGCCCGTGATCTCGGTGTAGGCCCGCGACACCACGTCGACGATCGGATGATCGCGTGGAATCTCCGACGCCTGGGCGTCGTAGCCGACGAACCGGACCTTTGGCGGATGATCCTTCATCCAAGGATCCACTTCGGCGGCGCGGGCCACCTGATCGACGAGGGTTTGCTTGACGCCTTCATGGTCCTCGCCGGGAACCGTGCCAATGCTGCCCTTGAGCAGGCAATTCGCCGGGAAGGCGCTCGGATAGCCGCCCGCTTGAAAACTGCCAATGATGCAGGGCAGCGAATCGATGGCGCTTGGATAAAGCGGATGAGTCACGGTCGCGACGCGCTTAGCCTCGAGATCAGCGACCGCCTTGGCGATTGTATTGCCGAGATCGATGCCGCTTATGCCCTCGTAACGTTTCTGGATGCCGGCCGGTTTGCCGTGAATCTCGATCTCGAACCAGATGCGGCCAATGCAGGCCGGCTGCACGGCGAGGTCGCTGGTCTCGCCCGAAATGCCAGCATCGGCTTTGTAGCCGCGGATGACCGT
>DATCEJ010000660.1:0-3970 GCA_036510135.1 Roseiarcus sp.
CCGAACGAAGGCGAGATCCTCGTCGACGGGAAGGCGACGCTTTTCGCCTCGCCGCTCGACAGTCGCGCCGCGGGCATCGTCGTCGTCTATCAGGAGCTCGCCCTCTGTCCGACGATGACGATTGCCGAGAACGTCGTCATGTCGGACATGGCGCGGCGGCGGGTCGCCTCGCTCGTGCCTCGCGCGATGATGCGCGCGGAGGCTCGCGCCGCGCTCGAACGTCTCGGCATGGACTCGCTCGATCCGGACACGCGGGTGAATCGGCTGTCGGTCGCCGAGATGCAGCTTGTTGAAATTGCGCGCGCCGTCCGTCAGCGCGCCCGCGTCCTTGTGCTCGACGAGCCGAATTCCGCTTTGTCGCGTCGCGAGAGCGAGCGCCTGTTCGACGTCGTGCGCCAGTTGCGCGCCGAAGGCGTGACGGTCATCTATGTTTCTCACCACCTTCGCGAGGTGCTCGACCTCGCCGATCGCGTCACGATCATGCGCGACGGCCGCACGATCGAGACGCTGGACAACGAGAACCTGTCCGAACAGCGCTTGATCCATTCGATGGTCGGGCGCGACTTGGGAGACGTGCCGCCTTGGCGCGTGAATCCCGCCGCCCGCTCGGAAGGCAATCCCGTGGTCCTGTCGGTGACGGACCTCAAGGCGCCTGGGCTTGCCGGGATCAGCTTCGAGGTCCGTGCGGGCGAAATTCTTGGCGTCGGCGGTCTGCCGGATTCGGGCAAGGATGGTCTTGGCGAGGCGCTGTTCGGTCTTTGCCCGCGTGAGGGCCGGGTTGCGATCGACGGCGCAGAGACGCCCGCCGACGCGTTCGCCTCCATCCGCCGCGGCATGGCCTTCGTGCCCGCCGACCGGCGCGGCGCGGGTGGCCTACTCGCGATGACGGTCGCCGACAATGTCGTATCGGCGTCGCTCAAGCGCTTCTCTGTCGCCGGCGTGCTCCAGCGCGCCGCCATCCGCCGAGAGGCGCGCGCGCAAGTTGCGCGGCTCGACGCGCGAATCGCGCGCCTCGGGCAGAAGCTCGGCACCCTTTCGGGCGGCAATCAGCAGAAGATCATTCTGGGCCGCAGCCTCGTCACGCATCCGCGTGTGCTGATCCTGCACGAGCCGACCCGCGGCATCGACGTCGGCGCCAAGGCCGAGATCTACGGGATACTCCGCGGGATCGCCGGCGAAGGCGTCGCGATCGTCTTGATCTCCTCCGAGGTCCCGGAGCTCCTCATGAACGCCGAGCGCGTTCTTGTCTTGCGACGAGGCCGGATCTCGGGCGAGCTGCGCGGGGAAGCCATTACCGAGGCTGAGATCCTCGGCCGCGCAATGGCGTCATAGCTCTCGGGGTTGGCATGGGGCCTGAAATCACCATCGTCGGAAGCTTCGCCGTCGGCCTGACGATGCGCGCGCCGAAGTTGCCGATTTTCGGGGAGACGATGCTCGGCTCCGACTTCGACATGGGGCCGGGCGGCAAAGGGTCCAATCAGGCGGTCGGGACGGCCAGGCTTGGCGCGCATTCCGCGCTCGTGGCGATGATCGGGACGGACAAGCTTGCAGGCATCGCGACCGACCTCTACGCGGCAGAGGCGGTCGACACGACCCATCTCACCGTGCGCCACGAGCGCGCGACCGGCGTCGGCTTCATCATCCTCAACGAGAAGGGCGAGAATTTCATCATTCTCGACATGGGCGCGAACGAGCTTTTGGACGCCGCCGCCGTGGACGCGGCCGAGAGCAGAATCGCCAAAAGCTCCGTCGTCATGGCGGTGCTGGAAGTACCAGTTGCAGCGGCGTCGCGAGCCATGGAGCTCGGCCGCAAGCACGGCGCGCGAACGATTCTCAATCCCGCGCCGGCTCGGGCGTTGCCGCCAGAGATCTTCGCCAACGTCGACTATTTGACGCCGAACGAGAGCGAACTGCGCATTCTCCTAGGGCTCCCGGCCCATGATCCGAGCTCGTCGCGCGAGCTCGCGGCGGAACTGCGCAAGCGCGGGGTTCGGACTGTCGTCGTCACGCTCGGGCGCACGGGCGCGCTGATTCTGGCCGACGACCTCGACGTGATGGTCCCGGCTATCCCCGTCGATGTCGTCGACACGACCGGCGCGGGCGATGCGTTCAATTCGGGGTTCGCCGTCGCGCTGGCGGAAGGGCGGAGCGTCATTGACGCCGTGAGATACGGTGTGGTCTGCGGCGCCATTGCCTGCACGAAGCTCGGCGTTGTTCCCAGCCTTCCCGACCGCGCCCGCGCCGACGCTCTCTATGCCGAAGCTCAGAACTCGATCTGGAGAAAGCCAACGTGAATCGCAACCGACTGCTCAACGCCGAACTTTCGCACGCCATCGCCTCCATGGGCCATGGCGATCTGATGATCGTCTGCGACGCGGGCTTTCCCATTCCCTCGTCGGCGTGGCGCATCGATCTCGCCATCTCGCCCGACGTGCCGGATCTCACAACGGTTCTCACCCCGATTTCCGAGGCCCTGATCGTGGAGCGCCTGTCCTACGCGGACACCTTGCCCGAGTACAACGCGCCGCTGCTCGCGACGATCAAGCGGCTCTTCGCCGACGCTGAACTTGCGCCGGTGAAGCACGAGGCGATCCTCGGCGAGATGGCGGCGAAAGCCAAGGTGATCGTGCGCACCGGCGCTTTCGACCCTTGGGGGAATATCCTGCTCTATTCGGGCGTGGACGTACCGGCGTGGTTCTCCAAATCCGGAGTCAAAGCCCCTGATTACTACGCCAAAAAGCTCAAGAAGGGCTGATGCCGCGCATCTTCGATTTCGGTAGTCGCGACGTCGAGCGCGCCCAGACCGTCGCAGGTCTTCGCGCGCTGAAAAGCGTTGGCCAGCAGGCGGCTCAGGTGACGGCCGAAATGGCGGACGAGGCGGCCGCAGCTGAAGCGGCCGGCGTCGAAATGGTCGTCTGCCGCGCGGCCAATGTCGCGCGTGTGCGCGAGGGCTCGCAACGCGTTTTCGTCACCGCGGCGCTCGGATTCGCCGAAGCCGTGACCGCGGACGAGATTCTGCGCTCCGCCTTCGCGGCGATCACCGGGGGCGCCGACGCGGTGCTGACCAGCCGCGGCAGCGAAACCGTGCGGGCTCTCGCGCACGAGCAGATCCCGGTCGTCGGTCATCTCGGCTTCGTGCCGCGCAAGTCCACCTGGGTCGGCGGCGTGCGCGCTGTGGGCAAGAACGCGGCGGAGGCGCTTGAGCTCTGGGATCGCTTCCGGCGCCTCGAAGATTCTGGCGCCTTTGCAGCCGAATGCGAGCTGATCGCCGCGCCCGTCATGGCTGAGATCCATCGTCGCACGTCGCTCGTCACCATATCGCTCGGCTCCGGCCCGCACGCCGATGTGGTGTTTCTCTTCACCTCCGACATCTGTGGCGAATCGAGCCGTCTGCCCCGCCATGCGCGCAGCTGGGGCGATCTGGCCGCGAGGCATCAGGCCGTGCGGGATGAGCGCGTGCAGGCGCTTACGCGCTTCCGCGCGGAGGTGGGAGCGAAGTCCTTTCCTGGCTCCGCCGAATGCGCGGGTGCTCCGTTTGCTGAGGTCGAGGCGTTCCGCGCCAGACTGGCCGCCAACGATTGAATGACGGCTCCACGATCAACGAAGAAAATCCGCGCATTTCTGGATGTCGTTCGGACCGGGACCCCAGGGTTCAATCGGAACGCTCGATGTGGAATTCTTCGGCGAGCCTTCGATGAGCTTGTCGCTGTAGGTCATATACACCAATATATTCCGTTTTGTGTCACACCCGCGAACGATCTGCATTTTCTTGAAAAAGATCGATCGGCTCTCGCTGAACACCACGTCCCCTTGCGAGAACTTATCCTTAAACTTGATGGGGCCGTACTGATTACAGGCGAGAGAAATGTCGGACGTCTGTTCGGCGAGGCCCAGCGCGCCGGAGAGGCCTCCTTTTTCCGGAACGGTATAGTGGCAGGCGATTCCTTCGATGATCGGGTCATCGATGCCG
>DATCEJ010000661.1:0-6291 GCA_036510135.1 Roseiarcus sp.
CCAATCGACGCCGACCGCCCCGGCGCCAACGGCGACCAACAGCAGGATGTCCATTGTCTCTGGATCGAAGCTCCGGGCGAGGCGCGCAATGTTGGAGCGCGGGCCTTCGATCCAGAACGCGTCGGTGTTGCAGATCAGAAAAGGATCTTCGCCGATCAGCGGCAGCGCGCGCCTGATCCCGCCGCCCTGGTCGAGCAGCTTCGACCGCTCGTCCGAGATGACGATCTTCGGCGACCGGCGCGTGGCAATATGCGTCTCGATCTGGTCGGCGAGCCAATGCACGTTGACGATCGCCCGCTCGACGCCGTTCTCCGCCAGGCGATCGAGGCAATAATCGATGAGCGCCCGGCCGTGAACCTCGACCAGCGGCTTCGGTAGCGTGTCCGTGATCGGCCGCATCCGCGTGCCCAGTCCGGCGGCGAACACCATGGCCGTCTTCGGAACGGGAAGGCTCATCGGGCCTCAGCAATCAATCTTCAGGGTCGGATTTGACCGGCGGTGGGCCGAGCGCCCGCGGCAGATGATTCCGATACCAGACCGCGAGCGGCTGAAGCAACGGATGGGCGAGATTGCGGGCCAGATAACGCTCGATCCGCGGCAGGTGGCGCAAGTACTCGGGCTTTTTGTCGCGCTTATCGAGTCGGGCGAACAGGCCGAGGATCTTGGTGGCGCGCTGGGCGCCCATCGCGGCATAGGCGGCGGCGAAGCGCTGGGTGTCGAAGGCAGGATCGGCGGCCGCCCTGCGGCGCATGTAGAGGGCGGCGAGACGCATCTCGAGATCTTCGGCCACGTCGACGCGCGCATCCTGCAACAGCGAAACGACATCGTAGGCCGGCGGCCCGATCACCGCGTCCTGAAAATCGATGAGGCCTATTCGCTTCAAGCCCTGCCGCTCCGCCAGCCAGTGCAGATTGGGCGAATGATAGTCGCGCAGCGTCCAGGTCGTGGGCTCGGCGAGAATCGGCGCCAGGAGCTCTCGCCAGATGGCCAGGAACTGCATGCGCGCGCCCGATGGCGGCGTCACCCGGGCGATCGCGGGCGCATACCAGTCGTTTACGAGCTCGACTTCGACCAGCATCGCTTCGATGTCGTAGACCGGCGGTTCGTAGGCTTCCTCGTCAGCCGACAAGCTCGCCGGCAGGTCGCGTCCGTGCAGATCGGCCAGGACGGCGATCGCTGGCGCATAGCGTGCGCCATCCGGAACGCCGTTTTGGGCGATGGTGGCTGAGCCGAAGTCCTCGATCAGGGCGAGACCCTCGCCGACGCTATGGTCGATGAGAGCCGGCGCCGCGTAGCCGAGCCCGCGCAAGCCCTCGGCCATGGCGATGAAAGCGCGGATGTCGGGCGACAGCTTGGCGATGGCCGCGTAGGGCTTGCCGAAGCGCAGGATGGGCCCCTCCGGCCGTGGCGGGGAGATCATGAGTATCGCGGTCTCGCCATTTGGCTTGGTCAGCCGCTCATAGGCGCGAATGGACGCGTCGCCTTGCAGGAATTCGCGAGTTGCGTCACTCCAGCCGGAGCGCTCCAAGAGCCTCGCAACGCCAAGCGCCAGCGTCAAACGCGGGCGGATCGCGCCGAACCCGCGCAACGTCAGCAGACGAAAATCGGGGCCGCGTCTGGCGTCAAACCGGATGTTGACCTCGAGCCGGTCGGCGGGCAGCGCCTGCGGGACTTTCTCTGGCCATTCGACGATCGCAATCGCGCCGTCGGCGGCTTCATCCCAGCCAAGGTTGGCGAACTCCGTCGGGCCCCGCAGCCGGTAGAAATCGGCGTGGAGCACCGGGCCGCGCGGGGCGTCATAGACTTGCATCAAGGTGAAGGTCGGGCTCGGCGTTTCGAGCTCCGGCGCCTCAGCAAGCGCCCTGATGAGGCCGCGGGCGAAAGCCGTTTTGCCGGTTCCGAGATCGCCGGTGAGGGCAACGAAATCACCAGGCTCGAGCCAGGCCGCCTGCGCCGCCGCGATGACCGAAGTCGCCGCTTCGTCCGGCGCCTCAAAGCTCCAAACACCTGCTTCTTCTCTTACGCCGGCGAGACCGTTCATGCCCTCTACTAAACCGATTGCGTCTTGGGCGGCGCAATGAGTTGCGGGCTCGCCGCCATCGTCCCTATTGGATCGACGGGAAAGATGCAGGTGACCGTCGTCCCCTCCCGCGGCGCCGTATCGATCAGAACCCGGCCCTGATGCAGTTCGACCATCGCTCTCACGATCGACAGGCCGAGGCCAGGCCCGCGATGCCGGGAGCCATTCGGAAAGGTCTCGAACCGCTCGAACACGCGATCGATCATCTCGGGAGGAATGCCGCGTCCGCGATCGCTGACCTTGAACACGATCTCCGTCCCGCGCCGCATCGCCGCCAGCGTCACGGTCTGGCCCGCCTCCGAATAGTTGATCGCGTTGGACAGAAGATTGAACAGGATCTGCCGCACTCGCCGGCCGTCTGCGTGCAGCGATCCAACGCCGTCGGTCATGACGATGCGCAATTCGATCGCCGCCTCGCTCAAGCGATCCTGCACGCCTGCCGCCGCGGCCTTCATCGCCTCGGCGACGTCGACATCTTCGAGCTTGAGCTCCATCGCGCCCGCGTCCATCGAGGCCAGATCGAGAATGTCGTCGATGATGGCGAGCAGCGCATGCGAGGAATCGTTGATGAATCCCGCATATTCGACCTGCTTCGGATTGAGCGGACCAACGCCTCCGCCCGCGAGAAGCTGAGTGAAACCGATGATGTTGGTGAGCGGCGTGCGCAACTCGTAGGAGACATGGTTGACGAAATCGTTGCGCAGCTTTTCCGCCGCGATGAGCGCCTGATTGCGATCGGTCAGCGCGCGTTCGATGTTGACGCCCGCGGTCACATCGAGCGACGTCATGAGCGTCGCTCCGTCCGGCAACGGCAGGGCGGCGCAATCGAAGATGAACCCATCCGTGCGCTCGATCCGCACCGTCCGGCTCTTGCGATGGTCCGGAAGATCGACGATCACTGCCCTAAGCTCATCGAACAGCTCGGGATCGCCGCACAGCGGCTTGCAGGCGCGCGCGATCTCATCGATATGCGGGCGTTCGCCTAAGACCGTCGGATCGAATCGCCACAGTTCCGCAAAAGCCGGGTTGAACAGCTTCATGCGCCCGTCCGCCCCGAACGCCGCCACCCCTTCCTTGAGCGCGTCGAGCGTCTCGCCCTGCACGTTGGTGAGCGTCGTGACCTGGGAAGCAAGCGCGTAGCTCTGCGTCGCATCGTCATAGAGATAGGTGACGCCGCCTTTCGGATTGGGGCTCACGACCACCCGCAGCGCCCTCCCGTCGGGCAGATGCCACACGGATTCACTCGGCTCGATCGCCTGATAAGCGCTCAATTGCTGCGCCTTCCAGGCGCGGAAATCCACCTGTTCGGGCAACTGCCGCTTGGCTCGAAGCCGATCGAGGATTTCGCCGTCGCTCGGCCCTTGATCCAGGAAGGCCACATCCAGCGACCAGATTTGCCGGTAGGCGGCATTGTACAAGGTCAGCCGCCTGGACTTGTCGAAGATCGCGACCGCCGTCGACAGCCGATCGATCATACGCGAGTAATCGTCCTCGTTTCGCTCCATGTCCGCTTTCAGCGCCACGATCTCGGAAACATCGCTTGCCACGCCAGCGGAGCCGACTTGAGTGCTTGCCTCAACGGCGTCGAAGGTTCGGCGGTCGCCGCCGACGACCGCCGACGCACGGCGCTTCCAGGCCCCGGACTCCTTGAGGACGGATGTCGCTTCGCGGCGCACCGCCGGGTCGAAGATTTCGCCGCAGGTGGCGATGGCGGCCTCCGCGTCGGGGGCGTCAACGGCTTGAGCGTAGGCGATATTGCACCAGACGAGCCGCCCCGTCGCGTCGCGAGTCCATGCCGGCATATCCGCGGTTTCGAGCACGCGGCGCAGGCCATCGAGAGCGCCCTCGGCTTCAGCGAAGGAATCCCGCAATTGCGCCAACTGAAGGCGCTCGCCCGAGACGTCGCGGATGCGCATCACCGCGCTGCCGGATACTGGGCGCCCGTCGAGCTCGAGATGGCGGCCACGCAAGCTGACCACGGCGGCCGCGAAGGCTTCGCCGCGGGTCAGCAGTCGCTCGGTCGCCTCTTCAATCCTGGCCGCCTGGGCCGGGTTCAGCCAGGAGCCGAAGGCGAGCACGCGCGAGGACAGCGGCGAATCGGCCACGAGGGCGAAATCGCCCTCGATCGTCGGGTCGGCGTCCAGACGATCCCAGGAGACGAGGATTTGCGGCTCGCTGCGCAACATCAGCGCTGCGCGGTCGAGTTTGGCGTTGGTTCGCCCGAGTTCCGTCTCGAGCTCAAGAACGCGGCGCGTCCAGATTCGCCGGCCAACAAGGTGAAGGACGGCGGTGATCGTCGCCAGCAGCATCAGCGACAGAATGACGAGGCCGACGACATTGGCCTGGACCGACGCCATGTCGAACGCCAGCCGCGCCGGCCCGCCTAAGGAATGGGAGAGGTCTTGAGCACAGGCGAGCGCCCCCGCGAGCAGGTAAAGCGCCAAGCCCGCGGCCGCCCGGGCTGCGACCGCCCAGTCGAGCCGTCGCGTCCGTTCGCCGATTCGGGAGCGTTTCGCCCCGCTGAATCCCCGCAACGAATCGCCTCCTGGAGAGCCTGAGCGCGATGTCTCGCGCAGGCCGGTGGTGCGCCGACCCTTCCCTCCGCCAAGAAGGTCCGAATCAGTCCTCTTCAGGATTACGAAATGTTTGCCGCAAAGTCGTTAACCATGGGAAGCGCGGGGCAGAAGACAGTTCGCCAGTCTGGCGCTAGCAATCGTGGTCAGGAGCATTCCGAGCAACAAGATGTGCCAATTTGCGCCGTCCGCCGCACTCCCGATGCGTCTATCTTTGTTTAAATTTGTTTCCTGTTACAGGCGGCTATCGTACGAGGCCGAGGATATCCTTGATCGTGTCCATATTCGGACGCGCAATGGCGCGCGCCTTCTCAGCCCCATCGGCAAGGACAGCGTCTATATGGGACGGCTCGGCAACGAGACGCACCATCTCTGCGCGAATGGGCGCGAGCTTGTCGACCGTGAGGTCGGCGAGCGCGGTCTTGAACGCTGAAAACTGGCCGCCGCCGAAGCGCCTGAGCACGTCGGCCTTCGTCTCGTCGTTCAAGGCGGCGAAGATGCCGATCAGATTGTCGGCTTCCGGGCGCCGCGACAAACCCTCGACCTCGCTCGGCAGCGGCTCGGGGTCGGTCTTGGCCCGGCGAATCTTCTGCGCGATCGTGTCCGCATCGTCAGTGAGCGCGATATAAGCGTTCTCCGAGCTGTCCGACTTTGACATTTTCTTCGCCCCGTCGCGCAGGCTCATGACCCGGGTGGCCGGCCCCTGGATCAAGGGCTCGGGCAGCGGAAAGTAGGCGTCGCCGTGACCACGGGCGGCGATCGACGCGGCGAAATCATTGTTGAACTTCTGCGCGATGTCGCGCGCCAGCTCCAAATGTTGCTTCTGATCGTCGCCGACCGGAACATGCGTGGCGCGGTAGACCAGAATGTCGGCGGCCATCAGCACCGGATAATTGTAAAGGCCGACCGACGCGTTCTCCCGGTCCTTGCCCGCTTTCTCCTTGAACTGGGTCATGCGGTTCAGCCAGCCGAGCCGCGCGACGCAATCGAGCACCCAGGCCAGTTCAGCATGCTCAGCGACCCGGCTCTGGTTGAAAACGATGTTGGCTTTCGGATCGATGCCGCAGGCGAGAAAGGCCGCGGTCACCTCGCGTGTGGTGCGCGCGAGTTGCTCCGGCTCGTGCGGCATCGTCATCGCATGCAGATCAACGACGCAATAGATGCACGGATGCGTCTTCTGCATTTCGACGAAGCGCTTGATCGCGCCAAGATAATTGCCGAGGTGCAAATTGCCCGTCGGCTGAACGCCGGAAAATACGCGCTCGGGAAACTTCGCCATTGTCTTCGCTTGGGGTTCGGAGGGTCCGGAGGGCGGCCCTTATGGCAACGCGGACCGGGCCGCGCAAGGGGACACAGCTCGGCTGGGTTGCGGCCTGGCAGCAATTTTACCGGCGCGCCGCAATGTTTTCAGTGACTTGGGACCCCGTTTAGTTCCGCCCTTCGGTTTTGGAGCTTGGGTCGCGTCATAATAAACAGTTTACAAATGTTATAAACCCAACTCGCGCGGAGCAATTCCTTTAAGCGCCGGCGCCTGGTTCGCTCTCGCCTACGCTGAGGTCGACCATGATCTCGGACGCCATCCGCTCGAGCGCCTTGCGCAAGTCGTCGAGCCCGAGGCTGTCAGGGACCCCGAGGCGC
>DATCEJ010000662.1:0-3524 GCA_036510135.1 Roseiarcus sp.
GCTTCAGGGCGCGTCGCTCTTTTCCGCCCACCTTCAGAACGCGTCGCTCAATCGCACGCAGCTTCAAGCCGCGCGGCTCGACAGGGCACAACTTCAGGGCGCGTCGCTCAATAGCGCGCAACTTCAGGGCGCCTCGCTCGATGGCGCTCAGTTTCAGGGCGCGTCGCTCGTAAGGGCAACACTTTGGGGCGCGTCGTTTTATAGGTAACCATACGGCGTAGGCCGCAGGGTACTCGTCCGTAGCAGGCTGCGGGCTTGGCGGCTCAGTTTATACGGGGTGCAGGATACGGTCGGTCTTTAGCGTTTGCATGGCCTCGGCGAGAGTGAGGCCGCGATGAAGGCGGAACCATTCTCCGGTGTGGCGATGCCACTGGATGTCGAAACGGTCGCGGCCTATCCAGTCGAGGCGGGCGAAGGGGGCATCGAACTCCCCGCCGAGGTTTTCCGGGAAGCCGGAGCGATAGCGCTGTATGAAGCGATACTTGGCGGCGTGCCATTTGCCGAGGATATCGACGGGATAGTTGAACTCCGTAGGCCGGATCGCGGGCAGGAATAGCGGCTTCAGGAACTCCTCGATCAATCGTTCGCACGCGTCAGTGACGCTGGCCTTTTCGGCCTCGGAAAATGCGGCGGTCGGCTTAAGCGGCTTGCGCATGGCTCACATTCGCCTTCCGCCATCTCCAGGGTAGCAGCTCATCGAGCCGGTGAGCGGAATGGCCGGCGATGCGGGAGAGAACATCCGCCAGCCACGCCTGCGGATCGACGCCGTTCATCTTGGCGGTGACGATGAGGCTATACATGGCCGCGGCGCGCTGCCCCCCGCGATCGGACCCGCAGAACAGCCACGATTTTCTTCCAAGGGCCACGCCACGCAGCGCGCGCTCGGCCGCATTGTTCGACATGCAAACGCGTCCGTCGTCGAGGAACAGCGTGAACGCCGGCCAGCGCTTAAGCATGTACTGGATCGCCTTGGCGAGGTCATGCCCACGCGACAGCTTGGCGACTTGCTCGCGAAGATAGGTATGAAGATCGTCAACCAACGGCCGGCTCTCGAGCCGTCGAGCCGACAAGCGCTCTTGCCAGGTCTTGCCGTTGATCGCGCGCTCGATCTCGAACAGCGCGTCGATGCGCCGCACGACCCCGATGGCGATCGGCGAGATCGGGATTTCCTTTTTGCCTGCCGCCCTGCGGCGCGCATTCTCCTCGATGTCGGCGAGTTCGAAGAACTTGCGCCGCGCATGCGCCCAACACGCCGCTTCCCGGATCGGGCCCGGCTTTCGGTCGGGCAGATAGAGCTTGTTGTAGCCGTCATAGGCGTCGGCTTGCAGGATGCCCGCATAGCTCGCCAGATGTGCTTGAGGATGCTCCGCTCGGCGATCGCGCGAGTAATAGAAGATCGCCGCCGGCGGCCCGGCGCCGCCAAAAGGCTTGTCATCGCGGACGTAGGTCCACAGCCGCCCGGTGTCGGTCTTGCCTTCGGCCAACACCGGCACGGTTGTGTCGTCGCCATGCAGCCGCTCGGCCGCCATCACATGGGCTTCGACGAGGCGCCGAAGGGGATCGAGCGCCGCACAGATTGCGCCCACGGCGTCGGCCATCGTGGACAGCGCGATCGGCGCGCCCTCCAGTGCGTAGCGCTCGGCCTGGCGGTTCAAGGGCTGATGCTGGCCGAACTTCTCGAATACGATCATCGCCAGCAGGCTCGGTCCCGCCCAGGCTCGCGGAATCGGATGGAACGGCGCAGGCGCCTGGCTGATTTTCTCGCAGTCCCGGCAGGAGAACTTCTCCCGCACCGTCTCGATCACTTTCCAACGGCGCGGCTCAGTCTCCAGCGTCCGCGTCACGTCTTCGCCGAGTTTGCGCAGGCGATTGCCGCCGCAGCATTCGCAGGCGGTCGGGGGATCGATCACGACGCGCTCGCGCGGCAGATGATCGGGGAACGTGCTGCGCTCGGCGGCGCGGCGCGTGAAGGCGCGAACGGTCGTGGCCTTCGCGACCGCTGCCTCCGCCGCCAGCTCGTCTTCCGTCGCGCTCGCCTCCAGCTCTTCGAACGCGAGCGACAGTTGCTCGATCAGCCGCGTCGAGCGCTCCGACCGCTGCCCATAAATCTGGCGCTCCAGCTTGGCGATCCGCAGTTTCTGCGCCGCAATCAGCGCCGTGTCTTCCGACGCCTTCGCGCGCGCGACCGCCAGTTCGGCGGCAATCTCGAAACTCTTCGCGCGTTCGGCGACCAACGCCGCCTTCAGCGCGGCGACGTCGTTGGGAAGAGGTTCGAAAGCGGAAGCCATGAGGCGCAGAGAATCACACTTGTCGTGATTTGTGGCGCCCTAAAATGCGCATGACCCCATGTTTTCTAAAGGTCCGCCCAAGCGATCAACCAACGCGCTCTGCCGGCGCTCTCATCCGGCGCTCTTGGGTCTCCAGGTGAGTTGGGGATTGCGCCAGTCGATTCCTTCCAGCATGTAGGCCATCTGCGCCGCCGATATCGAAACGACGCCCTCTTTCGCCGAGGGCCAGACGAACTTTCCTCGGTCCAATCGCTTTGCGTAGAGTGAAAGTCCGATCCCGTCGTGCCAAAGCACTTTCGCCAGATCGCCGCGGCGCCCGCGGAAAATATACAAATCGCCGACATGAGGGTCGCGCTTCAGTTGCTCCTGGACCTGAAGCGCCAACCCCTGCATGCCGCGCCGCATGTCCGTGTGACCCGTCGCGATCCAAACGCGCACACCGCTCGGCATCGGGATCACGATCGCAACGCCTTCAAGGTTGCCGTAATCAACGCCGAAGGCGCGCTGGCGCCGATCCGCACGCGAGCATCCTTCACTTCCACCACAATGACGTCACGCTCGCCGGCGCTCGCCGCCGGCTGCGAAGGCGACGCCTCGATGACAACGGGCGCAAATCCTGAAGCGCCTACGCTCGCCGACTTCCGCGCCTCGCGACGCCACTTGTAGACGAGGCTCGTGCAAACATCCGCGCGCCGCGCCACTTCGGCGACGACAGCCCCGGGCGCCTCGATCTCAGCCAGAATCCGCGCCCGGTCTTCCTCGCTCCACCGCCGCCGACGCTCGTCGCCGGTGATCAACGTCATCCGACCCATGCTGTGAAGCTAACCTCGCTCATAAAGCCGACTTAGCTGCGCAGCATTACGCTTTCCCACGCCATGAAAAGGCGGTCGCCGCCGGAGGAATACGAGTCAGGTTGTCGAACTGCCAGATCTGACGCTGCCCACCTCGCTCGACTCCCCCAATTGCGCGCGGTTCTCAGCGCAGCAGCGAAAAAGCACTCGTGGTTCAAGGGCATTGAGCGAAGGCGAGCATATCGCCGCTGATTTATCCATGCCTTGACCAGATTGCTGCAAAACCTGTTGGCCTGGGTTTGAAGCGCCTATGTCGGGACCCATTTTGCGTGAGAATTCAGTTTGAACAAAACCAATGCTTTGTGCTGAGGGCATTGTCACGATCGCCCAGTAGGCACTTTTTTGGTCAGTTTCTGCCCGACTGCGTGACACGCAATTATTGATT
>DATCEJ010000663.1:0-2833 GCA_036510135.1 Roseiarcus sp.
CGCGCAGGCGACGCTCGCGACCACGAGCCCGCTTCTCATCCGGGACGAGGCCGACCGCGAGGCCTACCGCCGGGTCGAAAAGCACGTCCGCCTCACGCGCTACGGCGGCGACTGCTACGCCTATTGCGCGCTCGCGGCGGGCTTCATCGACATTGTGATCGACACCAATATGAAGCCCCATGACATTGTGGCCCTCGTCCCGATCATCGAAGGCGCGGGCGGAATGGTGACGACCTGGGACGGCGACCCCGCCGCCAAGGGGGGCCGGATCATCGCCGCCGGCGACCGGGCGGCATACGACGAGGCTCGCCGCCTGCTGCTCGAGGTTTAGGCGCCCAGCGCGCGGCGGCATCGGGCTGGCAAGGGCGATTCCCCACGGCGCGCCGCGAAGACAACCAAAGCGCGAAGCCGCTCCAAGGAAATCCAAGGAAATCCAAGCAAATAAGCTTGCATTTCCTTGGATTCCCTTGGCCGAATCCGGTCTTTTCAACATGTTACGGCGAATCCAAATAAAAAAATCCGCCCGCCCTCCAACTCGCGTCCTGGGTTGTGTGCAAACATCTCCCTCGATCGCCAATTGTTGCTGAACATCAAAGCATCATATCACACCTTCTGATAATCGACAAGAAAATGGAGGCTCTTTTAGCGTTATGTATTGGTAATCTGGGAATGGGGATATGGCGGACCAGCAGGCGGCCCTAACGGCGTCATGGTCGTGGTTCAATTCAATCGCATTTTTGGTTCATTCTTGTTGCTTTTCCCCAATCTTGCTGCCGGTTTCGACCGCGCGTCACCGCCTGGACAGTTGATCGCAAGCGGTCGCCGGTAAGGGCCGCGTCCGGCGGAACTGAGGCCACCCCGACTCGCAAAACTGATCCCGCCGGGCGCGGCGATCGCGAGTTTGACCCGTGCTGGCGAATTATGTTCTCTCGCGCCCGCGAAAAGTTGCATCACAGCCAAGAAATTGCGCTACACGCACACCTCCCGGTTTTTTTAGAGTACGCCCCCGTAATGCGGCCTGAACGATACAACGTGCGCGAATCCGAGGCCAAATGGCGAAAAGCCTGGGCGGACGCGCAGATCTTCAAGACCGAAAACGACGATCCGCGCCCGAAATACTATGTGCTCGAGATGTTCCCCTATCCGTCGGGGCGCATTCACATGGGCCATGTGCGCAACTACGCGATGGGCGACGTGGTGGCGCGCTACCGGCGCGCGCGCGGGTTCAACGTCCTCCATCCGATGGGCTGGGACGCGTTCGGACTGCCGGCCGAGAACGCCGCCATGCAGAACAACACCAGTCCCGCGAAATGGACCTACGCCAATATCGCCGCCATGCGGGCGCAATTGCAGTCGATGGGCCTCTCGCTCGACTGGTCGCGCGAGATCGCGACCTGCGACCCGAGCTATTACAAGCACCAGCAGAAGCTGTTCCTCGATTTCCTCGAAGCTGGCCTCGTCGCGCGCAAGAAATCGAAGGTCAATTGGGACCCCGTCGACCAGACGGTGCTCGCCAACGAGCAGGTGATCGACGGGCGCGGCTGGCGTTCGGGCGCGCCAGTCGAGAGCCGCGAGCTCACCCAATGGTTCCTCAAGATCACCGACTATTCCGACGATCTCCTGGCGAGCCTCGATCATCTCGAGCGCTGGCCGGAAAAAGTCCGCCTGATGCAGAAGAACTGGATCGGGCGCTCGGAGGGGCTCTCGGTTCGCTTCGTCGTCGATCCGGCGACGCTCGGCGCGCTCAAGGGAGAACACGGGCTAAGCGAGCTCGACATCTATACGACACGGCCCGACACATTGTTCGGGGCGATGTTCATGGCCATCGCGCCTGATCATCCGCTGGCCGCGGCAGCCGCGAAGCACGACCCTGCGCTGAAAGCGTTCATCGAGGAGACGCGCAAGCTCGGCACGTCGCTCGCCGCGATCGAGACGGCGGAGAAGAAGGGCTACGACACCGGCCTCAAAGTGCTGCACCCGTTCGACCCCGAGTGGCGCCTGCCCATCTATGTCGCCAATTTCGTGCTGATGGACTACGGCTCGGGCGCGATTTTCGGCTGCCCCGCCCACGATCAGCGCGACCTCGATTTTGTCCGCGCCTATGGCCTGGGCGTGACCCCGGTGGTGTGTCCCCCCGAGCTCGATCCCGCGAACTTCACCATCGACACGCAAGCCTATGACGGCAATGGCGTCATGATCAATTCGCGCTTCCTCGATGGGCTTACGGTCGATCAGGCCAAAGAGGAGGTTTCGCGCCGGCTCGAGCAGATCACGCTTGGGCGCGCGCCGCAGGCCAGGCGGCAGATCAATTACAAGCTCAGGGACTGGGGCATTTCCCGCCAGCGCTATTGGGGCTGCCCGATCCCGATCATCCATTGCGAGACATGCGGAATCGTGCCGGTCCCGGCCAGGGATTTGCCGGTCAAGCTGCCGGAAGACGTGAGCTTCGATCAGCCCGGCAATCCGCTCGACCGCCATCCGACATGGAAGCACGTCGCCTGTCCGCAATGCGGCGCGCCATCGACGCGCGAGACCGACACGATGGACACGTTCGTCGATTCGTCGTGGTATTTCGTGCGCTTCACCGATCCGCACAATGTCTCGGCGCCCGACGATCCGGCGATGGCCAATCATTGGCTGGCGGTCGACCAGTACATTGGCGGCATCGAGCACGCGATTTTGCATCTTCTCTATTCGCGCTTCTTCACCCGCGCGATGCGCAAGTGCGGCTATCTCGGTCTCGACGAACCCTTCGCCGGTCTCTTCACCCAGGGCATGGTCGTGCACGAGACCTATCGCGGCGCGGAAGGCCAATGGCTGGCGCCGTCCGAAG
>DATCEJ010000664.1:0-6540 GCA_036510135.1 Roseiarcus sp.
TCGAACCTGCTTTGCAAGTTCGTCAGGCAGCTTTTCCAGCGCCGTCAGATTGAACTCGTCGATGATGCGCTCGTGCAGCTTGAGCTTTTCGTCCAACAGTCCCGGACGGCGCGTAATCAGGTCGGCGTAGACGTCGTCCGGGCGCGACGATGGCGTTTCCGGACTCGTCTCCTTCACCGTCGGCTCGGTCTTGACTGCACTCTTGCTGCTGAGAAATCCCATGGGCGTTATCCGATCGACCGGCGCTGAGCCGAGTTCAGGCTGATGCAAAACGCCGCGATCGCGGCGATGTCCTTGACCGACTTGTCTGACGGATAGGCGAGCGCAATCGGCGTTCCGACGTTCACGCACTCAACCGCGACAGCAGCGTTCCTGACGCAGAAGCGCTTTTCCTCAGCCAGTATCCGCGCCACATGATCGGCGCGCGCCACCTTGCCGAGGAAGCTGAAGTCGCATCGATTGACGACCGCTCGCACGTCCGCAGTGATCGTCGCTTCCTCGCGCAGGGCGCGAACCGTTTCCTCGATTTGCCTTAAACCCGGAATGGTGTTGAGGCCGGTGACCAGAATTCCCTTCGACGCCGCGAGCAGGGGAAGCGTCCATGCATGGACCGAGAGCGGCAGATCGATGATGATGGTGGAATATCGCTGCGTCATCCGATCGAACAAAGCGGACAGAGCCTCGACGCTGAGATCGCGGGCGTGAAACCGGCTGCGGCTCGCCGCCAGAACGTCCAGTCCGCTCGGATGATGGCTGATGAAGGCGCTCAGCAAATGGTCGTCGAGACGGTCCGGGGCGGCGACAATCTCCTCGAACTGAAACTTCGGCGCGATGTCGAGGTAGTCGCAGACATGGCTCGACTGGAAATCAAGATCGACAAGCGCGACCTTAGCCCCCTTGGTTGACTTGGCTCTCACCAGCTGGATGGCGGTTTCGATCGCGAGGGTGGAATTGCCAACGCCTCCCGCGCTCGGCGTGAACGAAACTACGGTCGGCGAGTCACTCGCGGGATCGTCTCTGGCTGGCGCGCTGACCCGTCCAACAATGTCGAGGACTTCGTGCGGCAGTCCAGCCTCGGCGACCCAATCGGCGTTTCCGGATTGAATGAGCCTTTTGTAGTCGCGAGCGGAAATGTCGCCGCCAACAACGATGAAGAACAGGTTTCGCGGATGGCGCCTGACGACGTCGATCAGATCGTCGACGTTGGCGCCCTGAGGCTGCGCCGCGACCAGAAGAACGACTGATCGTTCCGCGTCATTGACCGACTTCGGGTCGATGTCTTCAACGCTCAGCACCCGCTTGAGGTTCTGGATTGTCGATTTGAGTCTGCCCTCGATCTCGTCGATCCGGGTCTCCTCACCGCGCTCTTGGGTCAGATAGACTGTCATCGGCTCGTCCCCTAACGGTACAGCTGGACGAGATGGAAGATTTTGGCGTTGTCAGCCGGGACCGGTGTCCCGGTGATTTCGCCATAGAGATTGCCGTCCTTGAGCGCCGTGTAGGGCTGGGTCATGAAGAACTTGCCGAACGCGGCCACGGGCGTCTTCGACGACGCGCCGGCGCCCGTGATGGCGCCGAGCGCCGTCTGAGCGAGGCAGTTGATGATCGGCACGATCAGATTGCGGCGATCGATTCCGCCGGTCGTGGTGTCGACGCCGCTGACCCCGCGCGCCTTGGCGCAGAACGGCGCGCCGCTCTCAGTCTGGAAATGCCCTGCCGGGATTCTGGAGCCTTGCGGATCCGGTTGGCCGTTGCTCGCCCAACCGTTTTTTCCCGACCAGTCGCTGATCCCGCCCGCGGTCGATCCTAAGCTGATCTCATAGCGGTAGACCTGGTAGCGGCTGACGCTTGTCCGCGCCGGTGCGCCGCACACGCCGCCGAGCGCTGTTCCGACGGTCGCGGCCGAGGGCCCATGGGGATGATTGATCGCCCAATAGTTTGCGCAATCCCACTGGCCGTTCCCCTCGGCGCCCGCGAGTTTGGGAAATGAGATGTCCTCTGGCAACCCGCTCGTCGTCCATTCGATTGTGAGCCCATCCGAAGCTTGCGTCTCGCTGGCGGGGGTCCCAAGCGTGACCGTCGAGCCGGTGGAACTGGAGACGCTGACAGGGTTGTCGGCTGTACTCGCGAACACGCCGCCTGAATCAACCACCGGCTCCCCGGCTGCGATTCCGATCGGGTTGACGACGTCCGTTAGCGTGGGCGAATTCTGGGTCGCCCCGCCAACGGTCCGATCCGAGGGGTAGGTGTAATAGAGGGCCGACCCGCTGGCTGGCGTCGCGCCGCACCAGTCGACGGCGTTCGACTTGTGTCCGGGAAGATAGCCCTTTCGCACATTGACCGCCGGCGGGGCGGTGCTGGGCGAGGCGAGCGGCGGGTCCTGATTGTAGATGTCAAATCGCGTGTCGAAATAGGGCTCGACAGCGTTCTTATTTCCGAGGGCGAGACTCACGCCCGTGTCGCTGTAACAGGCGCCGCTTCCGCCCGCGACGTTCTTCGCCATGCATGTCGCGTCGTGGCAATCATCGGCCGTGTTGAGCCATCCGAAATGGCCGGGGCCGACGCCGTTTCGGTTCAGCTTGAGTTGGCGCCTCAGCATCGTCGGATCATCGAAAGCAGAATAGAGAGCCGCAGTCGCCTGCGCGTCGGTCATCGATCCCGCGCTCTCTTCGTAAGGATTGCAGACGAAGATTGGCGCGACCGAACAGACGCTCGTCCCGGCGAAGCCCGCGACCGCATCGGCGCCGACGGCGAAAGCGTTGGTCGAAATATTCTTGAGGAACGTGGCCGGGAGGACGGTCGTCCACGTTTGCGGAATGATCTTCACGGCGACATATTTCGCGTCCGAATCCCCGCTCGCCGTGGAGCCGCCGATTCCGTCGCTCGCCGCGGAGAGGCTGGAATAGAAAACGAACGTGTAATCGAGCGTCGGTGACGATCCGGCGCCAAAGAGCGTGTTGGACGATTTCGCCGCTGCATGCGCATTCGCCATCGCGGAAATCGCGCGCGATTCCGCGCCCGCCTGTTTGTTGAGTTCGCGCGCTCCAGCAAGCGCGAGGCTGTCGGCCGCCGCCTGCATCTGGGTCTGCAAGCTCATGCGGCGCGAGCCGTCGAGGGCCAATAGAGCAAAGCCGACCAGAACCGGCAGCATCACCGCCACATAGGGGACCATTAGTCCATCTGTGTCGCGCCAGAACGCACGAGCGCGCCGCGCGAGAGTTCCGTCATTGCGAGGAGCGCGGCGACGAAGCAATCCAGGGATCGTAGGGCGCCCTACGATCCCTGGATTGCTTCGTCGCCGCGCTCCTCGCAATGACGGAACTCTCGCGCGGCGCGCTCGTGCGTTCTGGCGCGACACAGATGGACTAATGGTCCCCTATGTGGCGGTGATGCTGCCGGTTCTGGTCGGCTTTGCTCTATTGGCCCTCGACGGCTCGCGCCGCATGAGCTTGCAGACCCAGATGCAGGCGGCGGCCGACAGCCTCGCGCTTGCTGGAGCGCGCGAACTCAACAAACAGGCGGGCGCGGAATCGCGCGCGATTTCCGCGATGGCGAATGCGCATGCAGCGGCGAAATCGTCCAACACGCTCTTTGGCGCCGGATCGTCACCGACGCTCGATTACACGTTCGTTTTCTATTCCAGCCTCTCCGCGGCGAGCGACGGAATCGGCGGCTCCACGGCGAGCGGGGATTCGGACGCGAAATATGTCGCCGTGAAGATCATTCCGCAAACGTGGACGACCGTCCTCCCGGCCACGTTCCTCAAGAATATTTCGACCAACGCTTTCGCCGTCGGCGCCGATGCGGTCGCGGGCTTCGCCGGGACGAGCGTCTGTTCGGTCGCGCCAATCTTCGTCTGCAATCCTTACGAAGAGAGCGCGGGATCGATGACCGACGCGCAGGCGACTGCGGCTCTCTATTCTGCTTTCGATGATCCGACGATGCTGAGGCGCCAACTCAAGCTGAACCGAAACGGCGTCGGCCCCGGCCATTTCGGATGGCTCAACACGGCCGATGATTGCCACGACGCGACATGCATGGCGAAGAACGTCGCGGGCGGAAGCGGCGCCTGTTACAGCGACACGGGCGTGAGTCTCGCCCTCGGAAATAAGAACGCTGTCGAGCCCTATTTCGACACGCGATTTGACATCTACAATCAGGACCCGCCGCTCGCCTCGCCCAGCACCGCCCCGCCGGCGGTCAATGTGCGAAAGGGCTATCTTCCCGGACACAAGTCGAACGCCGTCGACTGGTGCGGCGCGACGCCAGCCAGCGGGTCGGCCCTCTATTACACCTACCCCTCGGATCGGACCGTTGGCGGGGCGACCCAGAATTCGCCCACGCTAACGGACGTCGTCAACCCGATCGGAATCGCAGCCGGGGAGCCGGTGGTTGATTCAGGCGGCGTGTTCGCGAGTACAGCCGACAACCCTGTCAGCGTCTCCAGTTCCACCGGCTCGACGGTCACGCTTGGGACCCCCGCCAGCGAGACGCAAGCTTCGGATGGGCTCACAATCGAATGGACGACGAGCGGGTTGCCAGAGGACATCTCATTTCCCAAACTCGCGGGCGCCGAGGGGAACGGCCAGTGGGATTGCGCAAACTATTGGGCGATCAATCATCCCCATGGGCCCTCGGCCGCGACCGTCGGAACAGCGCTCGGCGGCGTGTGCGGCGCACCGGCGCGGACAAGCGTCAGCCGCTACCAGGTCTACCGCTATGAGATCAGCTTAGGATCGACCGCGGGCGGGATCAGCGACTGGTCGGGAAAAAACGGTTGGGCGAGCAACGGCCAACCGGATCCGCAAGGCTCCAGAATCCCGGCAGGGCATTTCCAGACTGAGAGCGGCGCGCCGTTCTGCGCCAAGGCGCGCGGGGTCAGCGGCGTCGACACCACGACCGGCGGAATCGATCGCCGCAATCTGATCGTGCCGATCATCAACTGCCTCGCTCAGACGGCGCTCGGCGCCATCACGGGCGCCGGCGCGTCGTCGAAGACGCCCGTGGCCGCGTTCGGCAAGTTCTTCATGACCCAGCCCTACACGGCGCTCAAGGACGGCAATCTCTATGGCGAAATCACCGGGACACCGGTCCCGGCTGACAACGCCAAAATCTTCCATCTCGTCCAGCTGTACCGTTAGGGGACGAGCCGATGACAGTCTATCTGACCCAAGAGCGCGGTGAGGAGACCCGGATCGACGAGATCGAGGGCAGACTCAAATCGACAATCCAGAACCTCAAGCGGGTGCTGAGCGTTGAAGACATCGACCCGAAGTCGGTCAATGACGCGGAACGATCAGTCGTTCTTCTGGTCGCGGCGCAGCCTCAGGGCGCCAACGTCGACGATCTGATCGACGTCGTCAGGCGCCATCCGCGAAACCTGTTCTTCATCGTTGTTGGCGGCGACATTTCCGCTCGCGACTACAAAAGGCTCATTCAATCCGGAAACGCCGATTGGGTCGCCGAGGCTGGACTGCCGCACGAAGTCCTCGACATTGTTGGACGGGTCAGCGCGCCAGCCAGAGACGATCCCGCGAGTGACTCGCCGACCGTAGTTTCGTTCACGCCGAGCGCGGGAGGCGTTGGCAATTCCACCCTCGCGATCGAAACCGCCATCCAGCTGGTGAGAGCCAAGTCAACCAAGGGGGCTAAGGTCGCGCTTGTCGATCTTGATTTCCAGTCGAGCCATGTCTGCGACTACCTCGACATCGCGCCGAAGTTTCAGTTCGAGGAGATTGTCGCCGCCCCGGACCGTCTCGACGACCATTTGCTGAGCGCCTTCATCAGCCATCATCCGAGCGGACTGGACGTTCTGGCGGCGAGCCGCAGCCGGTTTCACGCCCGCGATCTCAGCGTCGAGGCTCTGTCCGCTTTGTTCGATCGGATGACGCAGCGATATTCCACCATCATCATCGATCTGCCGCTCTCGGTCCATGCATGGACGCTTCCCCTGCTCGCGGCGTCGAAGGGAATTCTGGTCACCGGCCTCAACACCATTCCGGGTTTAAGGCAAATCGAGGAAACGGTTCGCGCCCTGCGCGAGGAAGCGACGATCACTGCGGACGTGCGAGCGGTCGTCAATCGATGCGACTTCAGCTTCCTCGGCAAGGTGGCGCGCGCCGATCATGTGGCGCGGATACTGGCTGAGGAAAAGCGCTTCTGCGTCAGGAACGCTGCTGTCGCGGTTGAGTGCGTGAACGTCGGAACGCCGATTGCGCTCGCCTATCCGTCAGACAAGTCGGTCAAGGACATCGCCGCGATCGCGGCGTTTTGCATCAGCCTGAACTCGGCTCAGCGCCGGTCGATCGGATAACGCCCATGGGATTTCTCAGCAGCAAGAGTGCAGTCAAGACCGAGCCGACGGTGAAGGAGACGAGTCCGGAAACGCCATCGTCGCGCCCGGACGACGTCTACGCCGACCTGATTACGCGCCGTCCGGGACTGTTGGACGAAAAGCTCAAGCTGCACGAGCGCATCATCGACGAGTTCAATCTGACGGCGCTGGAAAAGCTGCCTGACGAACTTGCAAAGCAGGTTCGA
>DATCEJ010000665.1:0-5124 GCA_036510135.1 Roseiarcus sp.
GGCGCGCAGCGCCTCGACGATCGGCATATGCGCGGCGTCGGCTCGCCGACCGGCATCGGGTATCGAGCGCACTAGCAGCCGACGGCGCGCTAGCACCCGGCGAAGCACACTCGACAAACCTTCGGCGATCAGAGTGATGACCGGATTTCTGGCGGCGAACGCCAGGTTCATGTGAAAATCGTACTCGGCCTTGAGGCGCTCTTCGTCACTCAAAGCCGATTCCATCCGACTGCAAATCGCAGCGAGTTCCTCTATCTCCTCGCCGGAGCAGACCTCGGCGGCTCTGCCCGCGATCTCGCGCTCCAGGAGCCTTCGGGCGACATTCATGTCCTCAATGCCGATGAAGCCTAACGCCAAAGCAAGATCGAAATAGACGCGGATAACGTCCGAGCCCAAAGACTGGACATAGGTGCCGCTGCCCTGCGTGCGACGCAGGATGCCGAGATGCTCCAGAGTCGAAAGTCTTTCTCGCAGGGTCGAGCGCTGCACATTCAGCGTCTCGGCAAGCACCCTTTCAGTCGGCAATCGGATGCCCCCGACGCCGTGGTCGTTCTTCCCAGCCTCCACGATCAGGGAGGTCAGCCGAGCAAGGAGGTCATCCACGACGATTGGTCCTACCTTTTGCAAGAGGATAGAACGCAGATTAAGCCCTAGTCAAGCGTATGTTGGATGCGAATCGCGTCAATTGATCGACCATTCAGAGTCTGCACGAGCCGGGGCCGCGGTAAGTCAGCGACGCGATGGAACCAGCCGACCGCGATTTTCTAGGGAGCCAGTGCTCATACGGACGCGATCTGCGGCGGCATGGTTGGCGGAGCGCGTCGACGCGGAGGTCAAATCTTAGCGCGACCATGGCGCTTCATGCGGCACCTCAATGCCATACTTCATAATGGCCTCCGCGACGGCCTCCCGACTCACGCTTCCCTCTGTTGCGAGGGCGGCAAGCGCAGCGACGGCGATATGGCCGGCGTTGACCTCAAAAAAGCTGCGAAGCGCCGCACGGGTGTCGCTGCGGCCAAACCCGTCTGTGCCAAGCGCGGTGAATGGCGCCTCGACATAAGTCCCGATCAATTGCGGATAGGCGCGCACATAATCCGTTGCGGCAATGATGGGGCTTGACCCCGGAAGGCAGCGGGCAACGTGACTCGTCTCGTGGGTTGAGAGCGGGTTCAGCCGGTTTCGTCGCTCGACCTCGCGCGCGTCGCGCGCAAGCTCGGAGAAGCTGGTTGCGCTCCAAACCTCGGAAGCGACGCCCCAGTCCGCCTCGAGCCGACGCGCAGCCTCCAGCACTTGCGGCAGAATCGCGCCCGAGCCGAGCAGTCGGATGCGAGCGGGCGATCCCTCAGGGGTACGCGCCTCGACGCGGTACAAGCCTTTGATGATGTTGCTTTCGGCGCCCTCCGGCATCGAGGGCTGCGCGTAATTCTCGTTCATGGCCGTGACGTAGTAAAACTCGTCTTTCCCTTCTTCCATCATCGCGCGGGCGCCATGGTCGAAAATGACGGCCACTTCGTAGGCGAAGGCCGGATCATACGCGCGGCAGTTTGGAATGGTCGCTGCGATCACATGACTTGATCCGTCCTGGTGCTGAAGCCCTTCGCCGCCGAGCGTTGTCCGGCCTGCGGTTGCGCCGATGAGGAAGCCGCGCGACCGCTGGTCCGCCGCAGCCCAGATCAGGTCGCCAACCCGCTGGAACCCGAACATCGAATAGAAAATATAGAAGGGAAGCATCGCGACGTTGTGAACGCTGTAGGACGCGGCGGCGGAAACCCAGGACGAGATCGCGCCAGCCTCGGTGATGCCCTCTTCCAGCAATTGTCCGTCGCGCGCTTCGCGATAGTAGAGCATGGAGCCGGCGTCTTCAGGTTCATACAGCTGACCATGCGGCGAATAGATTCCAACCTGTCGAAACAAATTCGCCATGCCGAACGTGCGCGCCTCGTCGGCAACGATGGGCACAATTCGCGGGCCAAGCGTCTTGTCCTTCAGGAGATTGCTGAAGAGCCGGACGGCGGCCATGGTCGTGGACATCTCCTTGCCCTCGGCTCGAAGAGCGAATTCCGCGTAAGCCTTGAGCGGGGGCACCGCCACGCTTTCAGTGGTCCTGCGCCGCGCAGGCAGATAACCGCCGAGGGCATCTCGGCGCGCGCGAAGATAGCGAAGCTCCGCGCTGTTTTCGGCAGGCTTGTAAAATTCGAGCGCCGCCGCCTGCTCGTCGGTGAGCGGAAGGGCGAAACGGTCGCGGAAAGCGATAAGCGCGTCGATATCGAGCTTCTTGGCCTGATGCGAGGTCATGCGGGATTCGCCCGCGCCGCCCATTCCGAAGCCCTTTTTGGTCTTGGCGAGGATAACGGTGGGGCGATCTTTGGTCGCTCGCGCCAATTCGAAGGCGGCGAAGAGTTTGCGGAAATCGTGGCCGCCACGCTTCAGCCCGTCAATGTCTCCGTCCGACATATGCGCGACGAGCGCATGCACTTCAGGGTCTTCGTCAAAGAAGTGAACGAGATTGTAGCCGCCGTCTCTCGCGCCCAGCGTCTGATACTTGCCGTCGACCGTGGCGGCGAAACGGCGAAGCAGCGCATGCTTCTTGTCGCGCGCGAACAGAGCGTCCCATTCCGAGCCCCACAGGACCTTGATGACGTTCCAGCCCGCGCCGCGGAACAGGCTCTCCAGTTCCGGAATGATCTGCCCGTTGCCGCGCACCGGCCCGTCGAGGCGTTGGAGATTGCAGTTGATGACGAAGGTCAGATTGTCGAGCCCCTCGCGGGCCGCGAGCGAAAGGCCTGCAATCGATTCCGGCTCGTCCATTTCGCCGTCGCCAAAGACTCCCCAAACATGTCGCGTCTCTGTCTTGGCGAGACCACGATGTTGCAGATAGCGGAGAAATCGAGCCTGATAGATCGCCGTGATCGGACCGATGCCCATCGAGCCGGTCGGCGTCTGCCAGAAATCGGGCATGAGCCAGGGATGGGGATAGGAGCTCAAACCCCCGCCGCCGACCTCCTGTCGATATCGTTTCAGTTGCTCTTCCGAGAGCCTTCCTTCGAGAAAAGCGCGCGCGTAAACGCCCGGCGCCGAATGCGGTTGGAAGAAAACAAGGTCGCCGTCGTCAGCGCCTGAGTCGGCGTGGAAGAAGTGATTGAACCCAATCTCAAAGATCTCGGCGGCGGAGGCGTAGCTCGCGATGTGGCCGCCGAGATCGCCGTGGGCCTTGTTCGCGCGAATGACCATGGCGAGCGCGTTCCAACGGATGATGGCCGTGAGCCGCTCCTCCATGGCGATGTCGCCTGGAAAAGGAGGTTGCCGTTCGAGCGGGATAGAATTGCGGTAAGGCAGGTAGGGCGCGAGATCCGTTCCGACGCCGAGCTCTTTGGCCTTGCGGTCGAGGGCCGACAGAAGGAACTCGGCGCGGTCTTCCCCGGCGGCTTGGACGACCGACTCAAGGGCAGCCAGCCATTCGGCCGTCTCATCCGGATCGGTATCTCCGGGGCGGGTTACTTGTCCAACTTTTACGAAGTTCATGGGCCGACCAAATCTCGATGGCGTCGCCGCAGTTTAGGACGCGGCGCGCCGCAGACGGCGCCAAAGATGGCTTGATCTGCAAAAGAATCAGATCAAAATGCTGCTGGACCTCAAGCTGAAGGCATAACCTGCTGAAAAAGGCTCTCGACCCAACAGACATCCGGATCCTCACTGAAATCCAGGAGGACGCCAGCCTCACGAATGTCGCGCTCGCCGAACGAGTCGGCTTGTCGCCCTCGCCATGTCTTGCTCGCGTTAGAGCGCTTGAGGAGGCAGGCGTCATTGCCCGGCGCGTGACCCTTCTTGACGCGGCCAAGCTGGGTCCGAGCCTCAGCGTTTTCATCCAGGTGACTCTTGAAAAGCAGATCGAGGAGATGCTGGAGAGCTTCGAGCAGTCCATCAGCCGCTTTCCGGAAGTGATGGAATGTTATCTGATGACGGGCGATTCAGATTATCTCTTGCGCGTGGTTGTTCGCGACACCATCGAACTTCAGCATTTCATCATCGAACGGCTGACGAAAGCGCGCGGCGTCGCCAACATCCGATCGAGCTTTGCCTTGAAGCAGGTCAAATACAAGACGGCGCTTCCCGAGAGCGTGCTGGTTGGGTCGCGGTCCGCCTGAGATTGATGTCTTTCGGCGGACTCCCAAGCTCGTCGTGGGAACTCCGCCCGGAAAGGCGCGCGCCTTCGCGGCTTAGTCAATACCTCGGTCCATTTTCCCGTTTACTAAAAGTGAACCATCGCATCCATCATGACGTCGAGCTCCGGGCGATCTCTCGCCGCGACCGCCGCTACGAGTTGGCCTGGCGTGGTGAAGTGGGTTCCGTTGTCGGTGAGGACGGTATGGACCTTGTAAGGGACGGCGGCGATCAGGCGGCGCAGGAAGTCTCCCGCGGTGCGACGCGCCAGGCCTTGAATTTGCGTTTGGCGGAGGCTTCGCCTTCGACTTGCGGCAACCGGGAGATCTCGTGGCGTTGCAGACACCGGTGAAGGGACGAGCGCGTCAGATGCGGGATCGTGGGCTGCAGGGCATAAAGGCAGTCGTCGAGCGGCAGCAAAGTATGCTTTCGGAATGCAACGACGACGGCCTCTTCCTCGACTGATAGGACTGTCGATCTGGGCTGCTTGGGTCCTGTCGGCAGGTCGGAATCTTATCGCGAAGAAATCGCTCATTGGCGATCTGGGCTTCGACCTCAGCGCGCTACCATTTAATTCGGCTCTGTCACGAGAACTGAATTTGGCCACGCGCAATTTGGGTGTCCCAGTTCGGGCTCAGGCCGCGGTGGCGGCTCGCCACGTCTGGAACGCTTCTTCTCGGAGGACGCGGAGTGTGCTGCGGGAGGTGAGATGGCGCGGGACGTTGAAGGTGTTTTGGACAGTGGCATGACTGGACAAGAAGCGCCGGGTTGATCCGGGTGATTTGAAGCGCTGAATCTTGCGCTCGCGCCGTCGGGTCGTCTGATGCGAATTCTCAGCCCGATTGTTCTGGCGCAAGCCCCGCTCGTGGCGCGCCGACAATCCGATTTCGGACTTTGCCGCGCCGTAAGAGCGCAGCTTGTCGGTCAGCAGCACTTCGGGTGCGAAGCCTTGTTTCTTGAGCA
>DATCEJ010000666.1:0-23589 GCA_036510135.1 Roseiarcus sp.
GAGGCGCTGATGCGCGGCGCCGGCGGAATAGAGATTCATATTGTTCCGGGCGAGGAGGCGCATGAGTCGCTGTGGCCGCGTCTGAAGCCGCTGCTAAGCCGGAGAGGACTCGGATTTGAGCTCGCGGTCGCGCTTGTCTCAGTAACCTGCGCCGTCGCGGTCGCGGAAGCGCTGTCCGCAGTCCTCAAGCTTCCGAACCTGTCGATGATCTTCCTCACCGCAGTCCTGTTCTGCGCGGTGAGATTCGGAACCCGGCCTGCGGTCCTGGCCTCCCTGGCCTCTTTCGCCGTTTACAACTTCTTTTTCATCGCGCCGGTTCATACGTTCACGGTCGCGCAGCCGCAGGAATTGTTCGCCCTGCTCGTTTTTCTCGCTGTCGCCGTGCTCACTGGATCCTTGACGGGGCGCATCCGAGACCAACGCGAGACTGTGGTCCGGAACGCCGAAATTACTCAGTCCCTCTATGACTACTCCCGCAAACTCTCCGGAGCTTCCACGCCCGACGACGTCCTTTGGGCGGCCGCGGCCCATTTGCACGCGACATTCGGCCGCCGCATCGTGCTCCTGGTCCGCGAGCGCGACGAACTGCAGATCCGCGCCGCCTGGCCGCCCGATGCGCACCTTGACGCCGCCGCTCTCGGGGCCGCGAACTGGGCGCAGCAGAAAAAGGAGCCTGCCGGCTGGGGAACCGGAACCCTGCCGCGCATCGCCTATCAGTTTCGGCCGCTGCTCGCCGCGCGTGGATCGATCGCGGTCTGCGGCTTCGAGCCCCATTCCGCCGATGAGCCGATCGCCGCGGAAGACGAGCGTGCGCTGACCGCCATCCTCGACTTGACCGCGATCGCGCTCGACCGGGCGCTGCTCGCGCGCGAAGCTGTGAACGCGGCGACAATGCAGGAAAACGAGAAGGTGCGGGACGCGCTGCTCGATTCGCTCTCGCACGATCTGCGCACGCCTTTATCTTCTATAGCCGGCGCGGCGAGCTCGCTGCGTACGCTGGGCGACAAGATGAGCCCGGGCGAACGGCTCGAACTTCTGTCGTCGATCGAAGAGGAGACGGGGCGGCTCGCCCGCTTCGTCGCCAATCTCTTGGACATGTCGCGGATCGAAGCGGGCGGCCTCAAGGTCAACCGCGATCTGGTGTCCATCGCCGATGTGGTGCAAGGCGCGGTCGAGCGCAGCCGCAAGGCGTTCCCGGGCGAGTCCGTGCGTGTCAGCCTCGCGCCCGATCTGCCCTTCGTGCGCGGCGACGACAAGCTGCTCGAGCAGGTTGTGTTCAATCTGCTCGACAATGCGCAAAAATACGCTGGCGATGCGGGCGCGATTGTTCATGCGCGCCAGGAGGGCGGCGAGGTGGTGCTCACCGTCACCGACGAGGGGCCCGGGATAAAGCCCGGGGAACTCGAACGCATCTTCGAGAAGTTCTATCGTGGCGGACGCCCTGACGGACGCAAGGCGGGCACAGGCCTCGGCCTTTCGATCTCGCGGCGCCTGGTCGAAGCGATGGGCGGCGCGATCGTGGCGCAGAGTCCGGCGGTGCGCCGGCGCGGCGCCCGGTTTGTCGTGCGCCTTCCCGTCGCTCAGGCGACTCCGATCGCGTCGAGTCCGGCGGCATGACGGGGCCGCGTGTTCTGGTGGTCGACGATGAGCCGCAGATTCAGCGGTTTCTCACCGTTGCGCTCTCCGCCGCCGGGTTTCAGGTGCAAACGGCCGAGACCGGCGCCCAGGCGTTGCGAGCGGCCGCGACCGGCGCGCCCGATCTGATCGTTCTCGACCTTGGCCTGCCCGATCGGGACGGCCGGGACGTTTTGCGCGACATCCGTCAATTCTCGACAACACCCGTGATCGTCCTCTCCGCGCGCGATCGCGAGGCGGAAAAAATCGAGGCGCTCGATCTCGGCGCCGACGACTATGTCGAGAAGCCGTTCGGCATTGGCGAACTGACCGCGAGGCTCAGAGCCGCGCTGCGACACGCGGCCCAATCGGCCCAGCCCGCCCAGCGGGTGGAGGTGGCGGGTGTCGTCATGGACTTCGACAAGCGTCTCGTCACCCGCGACGGGGCGCCGATCAAGTTGACGCCGAAAGAATACGACCTGCTCGCGGTCCTCTTTCGCAACGCCGGCCGAGTCGTGACCCACCGCCAGATTCTGGTTTCGGTCTGGGGTCCGGCGCATCGCGAGGACACCCAGTACCTCAGGGTCTTCATCGGCCAGCTCAGGGCCAAGATCGAGCGCGATCCGACGACGCCAATGATCGTCAAAACCGAGCCGGGGGTCGGCTACCGCGCCGCCGAGCCCTGAACGTGCTTCTCGCGCCCTCCGATAACACCCACTGATCAATTCTTCGGCGCCGTCGCTTGTTTTACTGGCGCCTACCTCCGCGAATCCTTGGAGATTCGTTTGGCACGCTCGTTGCGAAAGGGACCTTGGCCTCCGGTGGGGTCGAGCTTCCGCCGCCCTGCTTCACGGGCGCAACCGACGAGGGTGAACATGTCGTTGACGAGACGGACTTTTCTTTATGCGTCCGGCGCGGCCCTGGGAGGGGCGACTGCGCTGGGTGGTGCGCCTGCGCTGGAGGGCGCGGCTGCGCTTGGAGGGGCGACTGTGCTGGGGGGGACGCTTGCGCTGGGATCGACCCCAGCCGCGGCGGCGACGGGCGAACCGGTCAAGATCGGCATTCTCCACTCGCTCTCCGGCACCATGGCGATCAGTGAGACCACGCTCAAGGATGTGATGCTGATGCTGATCGAGGAGCAGAACACGAAGGGCGGCGTGCTCGGCAGAAAGCTCGAGGCGGTCGTGGTCGACCCGGCTTCGAACTGGCCGCTGTTCGCCGAGAAGGCCAAGGAGCTCATCGAAAAAGACAAAGTCTCGGCCGTATTCGGCTGCTGGACTTCGGTGTCGCGCAAGTCGGTGCTGCCGGTGTTCAAGGAGCTCAACTCGATCCTGTTCTATCCCGTGCAGTACGAGGGCGAGGAATCCGAACGCAACGTCTTCTATACCGGCGCCGCGCCCAATCAGCAGGCCATCCCCGCGGTCGACTATCTGATGAGCGAGGACGGCGGTTCGGTGAAGCGCTGGGTGCTCGAAGGCACCGACTACGTCTATCCGCGCACCACCAACAAGATCCTCGCCGCCTATCTGAAACTGAAAGGCGTGGCCGACGAAGACGTGATGATCAACTATACGCCGTTCGGCTTCTCCGACTGGCAGACCGAGGTGTCGAAGATCAAAGCCTTCGGCTCCGCCGGCAAGAAGACGGCCGTCGTGTCGACAATCAACGGCGACGCCAACGTGCCGTTCTATAAGGAGCTCGGCAACCAAGGGGTCAACGCGACCGACATCCCAGTTGTCGCCTTCTCTGTCGGCGAGGAAGAACTCGCGGGCCTCGACACCAAGCCGCTGGTCGGCCATCTCGCGGCCTGGAACTATTTCGAGTCGATTGATACGCCGGCGAACAAGGACTTCATCGCCAAGTGGCATGAGTTCACCAAGAAGGCGAACCGCACCACCAACGACCCGATGGAGGCCCATTACATCGGCTTCAACATGTGGGTGAAGGGTGTCGAGAAGGCTCAAAGCTTCGAGCCGGACAAGGTGATCCCCGCGATGATCGGTGTCTCGGCGCCGAACCTCACCGGCGGTCTTTCGACGATGATGCCGAACCACCACATCACCAAGCCTGTTTATATCGGAGAGATCCAGGCCGACGGCCAGCTCAACACGGTCTGGCAGACGCCGGGAACTGTAGTGGCGCAGGAATGGTCGCCCTACCTCGAGGGTTCGAAGGACCTGATCGCCGACTGGCGCGCGCCGATGTCGTGCGGCAACTTCAACGTCAAAACCGGAAAGTGCGGCGGCTGACGCAAGGCTAAACGGTCGCCACTGAAACTCCCGCATGGTCCGTCGATGACGGCGCGCCTGTGAAGCCTTCATCCGGAAGATCGCTCCTAATCAACGATCGGCAGAAGCTCAATCGAGCTTCTGCCGCGCTCCGTCGCAGAGACAAATCTGACCTCCGCCGGGCGAAGATTGACCGGGATTGAATCCCGCAGATGAAAGGAAAATGATGACGTCGCTGACCGCCCGTCGTCTCGCCGCTCAAGATTTCGCGCGCGGCGCTCATCTTGGTGTCTTACGCACGCTTGGCGTCCTCGCGCTCTTTCTCTTCTCGGGCGCCGCCGCCCGCGCCGACGCCGTCGACGACACGCTGGCGAAATTCCTCGACGACAAGTTTCCCCAAACCGCGGCCGCGATCCGAGAGTTGTCTGTCGAGGCGCCGCCGCAAGCCGCCGCTATTCTCGAGGCGCTCGGCGCCAATCGCCTCATGGTCGATCCCACCGATCATATCGTCGCTTACAAGACCGCCGCCGGCGCGCTGCTCAACGCCAAGACAGGCGAAGCCATTTCTGATTCCAGCGCTGCCGCCTTCAAGAAGGTCCGCGTCAACAACGCGCTTCGAAGCGCGATCGAAGGCGCGAGGGGGTCTTTGACCCTCGCCAATCCCGACCCTCAGAAGCGCCTCGCCGCAGCCGGAGATGTATTCAGAACACACGACGCCAAGGCGCTGCCTGCGCTGCAAACGCAGCTCGCAAAGGAAAGCGATCCGCGCGCCGCCGCCGCCTTGAAGCTCGCTCAAGCCTCGATCTTCGCCACCAGCGATAGCGCCTCACCGCAAGACCGTCTTTCGGCAATTGCAACGCTGAAGGAGCGCGGCGACCAGGACGCGCAAAGCCTCATCGACGGGATCGCGCAGAGGGCTACCGACCCGGCGGTGAAGAGCGCCGCCGCATCCGCCCTGAGCGCGATCCATGCGCGCCTCGCTTTATGGAACGTCGCGCAGAATCTCTGGTACGGCGTCTCGGCCTCGTCCGTCCTGCTGCTGGCCGCAATCGGACTTGCGATCACCTTCGGCGTCATGGGCGTCATCAATATGGCGCATGGCGAGATGGTGATGCTCGGCGCCTATTCGACCTATGTCGTGCAGGCGCTTCTGCCGCCTTGGCTGCAGAATTGGTCGCTCGCTTTCGCCATTCCGCTCGCCTTTGTCGTTGCCGGCGTCGTCGGCATCGCGATCGAGCGTCTCGTGATCCGCTTCCTCTACACCCGTCCGCTCGAGACGCTGCTCGCGACCTGGGGCGTGTCGCTCATTCTGCAACAATTGGTCCGCAGCCTGTTCGGCGCCAACAATCGCTTGGTCAGCAACCCGCCGTTCATGTCCGGCGCGTTCGAGCTCGGTGGGCTGTCGATCACCACCAATCGGCTTTGGATCATTGTGCTCTCGGCCCTCGTCTTCATTGGCCTCCAGCTCGTCCTGCGGGCGACTCCCTTCGGACTGCAGATGCGCGCCGTGACCCAGAACCGACGCATGGCGGCGTCGATGGGTATCTCGACGGCGCGTGTCGACATGCTGGCCTTCGGGCTGGGATCGGGGGTGGCGGGGATTGCGGGCGTCGCGTTGTCGCAAATCGACAACGTCTCGCCGAACCTTGGTCAGAGCTACATCATCGACAGCTTCATGGTGGTGGTGTTCGGCGGTGTCGGAAACTTATGGGGGACGGCCTTCGGCGCCCTCCTGATCGGGCTGGCCAACAAGCTGCTCGAGCCGCTGATCGGCGCTGTCCAGGGACAGATCGTGCTCCTGGTCTTCATCATCCTCTTCATTCAGAGACGGCCGCGAGGGCTCTTTGCTCTGCGCGGACGGGCGGTCGAAGCATGAGCGCCCGGCTTGACCAGCTTGGCCTGGCCTTCGTCGCGATCCTTGTCATCGCGGCAATCCTTGTGCCGGTGCTGTCGCTTGCGGTGTCGGCCAATTCTCCCTTCTACCTGCCGCCTTACCTGGTGCAGCTGCTCGGAAAATATCTTTGTTACGCGATCCTCGCCGTCGCGCTCGATCTGGTCTGGGGCTATTGCGGCATTCTGTCGCTCGGCCATGCCGCGTTCTTCGCCCTCGGCGGCTATGCGATGGGCATGTATCTGATGCGGCAGATCGGGACGCGCGGCGTCTACGCCAATCCGATCCTGCCGGACTTCATGGTTTTTTTGAATTGGAAGGAGCTGCCGGTCGCCTGGTGGGGATTCAACTGGTTTCCTTACGCAATGGTGATGGTGGTGCTGGTTCCCGGCCTCCTGGCGCTCGCCTTCGGCTGGTTCGCGTTCCGCTCGCGCGTGACCGGCGTCTATCTGTCCATCATCACCCAGGCGATGACCTTCGCCTTGTTCAAGGAATTCTTCCGCAACGATTTCGGCTTCGGCGGCAATAACGGCCTGACCGACTTCAAGGACCTGCTAGGTTTTTCGCTTCAGTCCGCCTCGACCAAGGCCGCCCTGTTCTCGGCCAGCTGTATTGTGCTCATCCTCGCCTATGTGGCCTCGCGCGCGATCATCGGTTCGAAATATGGCAAGGCCCTGGTTGCGGTTCGCGACGCGGAGAGCCGCATGCGCTTTCTCGGTTATCGGGTCGCGAACTATAAGCTCTTCGTCTTCGTCGTTTCGGCCGTCATTGCCGGCATCGCGGGCGCGCTTTACGTGCCGCAGGTCGGCATCATCAATCCGAGCGAATTCGCGCCTGGAAATTCGATCGAAGCGGCGATCTGGGTCGCGGTCGGCGGCCGCGGCACGCTGATCGGCGCGGCGATCGGCGCGATCGCCGTCAACTTCGCCAAGACCTTTTTCACCGGGGCTTTTCCCGAATATTGGCTTTACGGGCTGGGGCTTCTGTTCGTCCTGACAACCCTGTTCTTGCCCAGGGGCCTGCTCGGATTGGCGCTGGCGACGCGTGAGAAGAAGCCGAGCGTCGAGACGCCCGCCATAGCCCTCGAGGAAGGGGTCGACGCATGACTGCAGCGCGCCTTGACTATGGCAAGCCGCTCACGCAGGACTTTGGCTTTGATGGTGGAGAATGGCGTCGCGCCAGGAGGACTCGGCAGTCCGCGATCAGCCGCGTTGTCCCGCTGCGGCGCCGAGCGCCGCCGATCGTCTCCGGATGTGGTTCCGTGCTCCGACTCCATTTCAGACGAGGACGGCCCGACGAACTGGAAACGCTCTCTCCGGCCTATTTCGCGCTCGTCATGGCGACCGGGATCGTCGCGATCGCCGCCGACCTGCACGGCGTGCCGGCGGCGCCGACTGTTTTCTTCTGGTCGAACGTGGTTTTTCTCGTCGGCTTAATCGCGGCGACCTTCGCCCGCGCTCTGCGCTATCCCACGGCGTTCGCCGCCGACATGAGCAGCCACAGCCGCGGCGTCGGATTCTTCACCGCAGTTGCGGCGCTGGCCGTGTTCGGCGACCAGCTCGTGCTTCAGATGCACGCCGTGCGCGTGGCCGTGTTCTTCTGTGCCGCAGCTGGAGCGCTCCTGCCGGTCGTTCTCTACGGCGAGTTGGCGGCGCTGACTGTCCGGCAGGACAAGCCCAGTCTCGCGGACGGACTGAACGGCGCTTGGCTTGTCAGCGTCGTCGCCGTCCAGTCGGTCTCCATATTGACCGTCTCGGTCCTGCCGTCGGGCGTTCCCGCCGACCTCCAACAGTTGCTGATGTTCGTCGCGCTGGTCCTCTGGCTCGCCGGCGGCGCCATGTATCTGTGGCTGATCACGCTCATCTTCTACCGCACCACGTTCCTGCCGATGGCGCCCGCGGCTTTCACTCCGCCCTACTGGATCAATATGGGCGCCGTCGCGATCTCGACGTTGGCGGGCGCCGCCTTGCTCGACCGATCGGCGCTGTCGCCGATTGTCATGCAGCTTGCGCCTTTCGTAATGGGCTTGACCCTGTTGTTCTGGGCGATCGCAAGCTTTTGGATCCCGTTGCTCGTGGTCCTGGAAGTGTGGTCCCATCTGATCCGGGGCCTACCCTTCGCCTATAGCCCGCTCTCCTGGGGCGGCGTCTTTCCGCTGGGGATGTATTCCGTCTGCACGTATCGTCTGGCGCGGACCCTGGACGCGCCGTTCCTGGCGCCCGTGTCGGAAGCGTTCATGGCAGTGGCGCTGGTCGCCTGGATTGCCGCTTTCACGGGGCTGGTCCACAGCCGCCTGCATTTGCCGGACCCTTCAAGGTCCGCCGCCGAAGATGGGGACGGCCGATGATCGCAGCCGTCAATCCAAGCCTCACCCAAACGCTCCTCTACCTCGACGGGGTCAGCGTGTCGTTCGACGGCTACAAGGCTTTGCGTAGCCTGTCGCTGATGCTCCAGCCGGGCGAGATGCGAGCGATCATTGGCCCCAACGGGGCCGGCAAGACGACGATGATGGATGTCATCACCGGCAAGACGCGCCCCGACGAAGGCGAGGTGATGTTCGACGGGCGCCATGATCTGACGAAGCTCGACGAGGCCGAGATCGCGACGCTTGGGGTCGGCCGCAAGTTCCAGAAGCCGACCGTGTTCGAGAACCACACCGTCGAAGACAATCTCCTGCTCGCGACCAAGGCGCCGCGCAGGGTGCGCGCCACACTGTTCGGACGCGAAGACTTGAAAACGCTGGAGACGATCGACGTTGTCCTCGCGACCACCCGGCTTGCCGATCATCGAGAGCGCATCGCCGGATCGCTGTCGCACGGGCAAAAGCAATGGCTCGAGATCGGCATGCTACTGGCGCAAGACCCGAAGCTGCTCTTGGTCGACGAGCCGGTCGCGGGCATGACGGACACCGAGACCGCGGCGACCGCCGATCTCTTGCGCGAAATCGCGCGCGATCATTCTGTGATCGTGGTCGAGCACGACATGCACTTCGTGCGCGAGCTGGGCGTCAAGGTGACGTGCCTCCACGAAGGCTCGGTGCTGGCGGAGGGCACGCTCGATCAGGTGAGCGCCGATCCGCGCGTCGTCGAAGTCTATCTGGGGCGGTGAAACGCATGCTGACCGTTGACAGAGTCGATCTTTTCTACGGCACGGCGCAGGCCTTGCGGTCCGTGTCGGTCAAGGCGCAAACTGGACGTATTCTGACCGTTCTCGGCCGCAACGGCGTCGGCAAGTCATCGCTTTTGCGAGCCATCGTGGGACAACACATGCCGGCGTCGGGCGCGATCCGCTGGAACGACCAGGACATGACGAAGATGACGCCATACCTACGGGCCAAGGCCGGCTTTGGCTATGTCCCGCAGGGGCGTGAGATCTTCCCGCTTCTCACCGTGCGTGAAAATCTGATGACCGGCTACGCGACGCGGCCGCGCAACGAGCGGGCGATCGACGACGAGATTTTTGCGCTCTTCCCCGTGCTGAACGACATGCTGGGGCGCCGTGGCGGCGACCTTTCGGGCGGCCAGCAGCAGCAGCTCGCCATCGCGCGCGCGCTCGTGACGAAGCCCAAACTGCTCGTGCTCGACGAGCCGACCGAGGGCATCCAGCCGTCGATCATCAAGGACATCGGCCGTGCGCTCGTGCATCTCCGCCGCAAGGGCGAGATGGCGATCCTCGTCGTCGAGCAATATTTCGAATGGGCCCGCGATATCTGCGACGACTATGCGGTGATGGATCGCGGCGTCGTCGTGCTTGCCGGTACGCGGGAGCAGATGGACGAAACCGCGGTGCGCGCGCGGATGACGGTCTAATCTAAGGGCCGCGCGCCGCGGGTAGGTTTTCAGCAAAATCGTCATTGCGAGGAGCGCAAGACGATGAGTGCAAGACGAAGGCAAACCTCAGTGCGCGGCCTGCGCGGGGACCTTCGCAGGGCCGACGTTGCGCAGGAATGGAACCAGCACCGTCGCAAAAATGAAGCAGACCATGATGGCGAGAAAGGCGTCGGCGTAAGCCAAGGTTGACGCCTCGCGGTAAGCGAGAGCCCAGAGCTGCTTGAGCGCCGCCTGATACCCGGCTTGCTGGCTTCCTGGAATCGCGGCGTAGCGCTGCGCGACTTCGTTCACGAGCCTTGTCATCGCGCCGTTAGCCGGCGTCAGGTTCGACGCGATCGCCTGGAAATGGAAATTGGTGCGGTCATTGAGGATCGCGCCGCAGACCGCGATGCCAACGGCGCCGCCGAGATTGCGCATCATGTTGAACAAGCCGCTCGCATATTTGAGCCGTTCCGGGGCTAAGCTGCCGAGGCCAAGATTGACGCTCGGCGCCACCGCAAACACCTGCGGGAAGCCACGCAAGACCTGCGGCAGGAACAGCTCCGCCGCGCCCCAGTCATGGGTGATAAAGCTGAAGCTCCACATCGACAGACCGAACGACGCGAGGCCGATCATCATGAGCCAGCGCGTGTCGAATCTTTTCGCGAGCATGACATACACCGGCACGCCGACGAGCGAGGCCACTCCAGTCGAGAAAATGGCCATGCCGGTCTGCCAGGCGCTGAAGCCGCGCACGTAGCCCAGGAACAACGGCGTCAGATAGATGGTCGAGAAAACGCCGATGCCGGTGATGAATGAGAGAATGCAGCCGAGCGTGAAGTTCCTGTTTCCAAACGCGCGCAGGTCGACGACGGGCCGCGGAAAAGTAAGGCTGCGGATGACGAACAGGAAGCCGGCGACGCTGGCGATCATCGCGCAATCCCGGATGGTCGCATCGTCGAACCAGTTCCAGCGCGAACCTTCCTCGAGCACGTATTCCAAGGTCCCAAGCGCCATCGCCATGAGGATGATGCCGGGATAGTCCGCGCCCTTGAGCAGCTTGAGATCCGGCTCGTCGATCTTCACCAGAAGCGGAACCAGGATCGATATGGCGATGCCGGGGATGACGTTGACATAGAAGAGCCAGCGCCAGTCGAGCGTGTCGGTGATAAAGCCGCCGATCACGGGTCCCAGCGTCGGCGCGACCGTCGCGATGCCGCCGACCACCGCGGCGGAATAGACGCGCCGGGGACCCTGGAAATAGTGGAAGGTCGAGGTGAAGACGATCGGGATCATCGACGCGCCCAGCATTCCCTGAAGCGCCCGAAAAACGATCATGCTTTCGATGTTCCAGGCGAGCCCGCACAGCATGCTCGCGATGGTGAAGCCGACAGACGAAGCCGTGAACAGCCAGCGGGTCGAGAACACCCGCGTGAGCCACCCCGAGAGCGGGATCATGATGATCTCGGCGATGAGATAGGCGGTCTGCACCCAGCTGATCTGATCCTGGGCCGCCGACAGGCCGCCGCCGATGTCCTGGAGGGACGAAGCGACGATCTGGATGTCGAGGAGCGCGATGAACATGCCCACGCACATCACGACGAACGGCCCGAGGCTCCGCACCCAGCTTGGCTCAGAGGCGGTTGCGACGGGTCGCGCGCCCCTGGAGGGGATGGCCGCGGCAGTCGCGGCGGTCACTGTGGGTCTGCCGAAGACGATCGCGTGTCCACGCCGACATTTGCCGAGAGACCCGGCCTGAGACCGCGCAGCATCGGGTCGTCGTCGAGCTTGATGCGAACGGGAACGCGCTGAACGATCTTGGTGAAGTTGCCGGTGGCGTTCTCGGGCGGGATCACGCTGAAGATCGCGCCGGTCGCAGCCGCCATAGTGAGGACATGGCCGCGGAAGACGTGGTTCGGCAAGACATCGGCGACAACCGTCGCCGCTTGCCCAGGAATCATATGCTCGAGCTGGCTTTCCTTGAAGTTGGCGTCCACCCAAAGGTCATGCGACGGAATGATTGTGACGAGATAGGCGCCGCCGGCGACATAGGCGCCGACCTGGGCGGCGCGATTGCCGACGTAACCGTCGATCGGCGAGCGAATATCGGTGTAACCGAGATTCAGTTCGGCTGTGTGCAGATCGGCCTGGGCTTGGGTCACGTCGGCCCTGGCGACGGCGATCTCCGCGTCCAGAACCGTCAGCTGTTGTTTCGCGGCGTCGAGGCCGGCGGCGGACGAAACCACGCTGGCTTCAGCCGCCAGGTTGAGCGACGACGCACGCTCGGCATTCTGCCGTGATCCGGCGGCGGTCTGCGCAAGCTCGCGGTACCTTTGGTCATCTTGCTTGGCGAACGTCGCTTGCGCCGTCTTCGCGTCGAGATCCGCCTTTGCCTGACGAATGGACGTTTGTTGCAGCGTCTGTTTGCGCTCGAGGCTGTCGAGCGTCGCCTTGCGCGCCTCGACGATTGCAGCCGCGCGGTCGGCGGCCGCGCGGAAATCGCGGTCGTCCAGGCGTATGAGCGGCTGTCCGGCGCGAACATATTCGTTGTCGCCAACGAGGATCTGCGCCACGAAGCCCGCTACGTGCGGCGATATCGGGGTGACATTGCCGCCGGCATAGGCGTCGTCGGTGCTTTCAATGAAGCGGCCCACGCTCCAGTATTCATAGCCGTACCGCGCCCCGACGAACGCGATCACGCCTCCGAGCGTCGCGTATGCGAGCCATTTGAGCCGCGCTCTTGTCAGCACGCTGGGTGGGGCTGTCGGGGTGTGTTCGCCGGCGATGGCGCTCATCGCGATCTCCTTTGTTGGTCGTCTTTTGTCGCGGAGCCAAGAAGAGCGTATATACGCCTATATGGTCCAGCGAATTGAAGCTGGGGTCTGTCGTTCAGCCGGCCGCAGCGGCTTCCATCGGAAGGTCGGTCGCCGAAACCTCGTGCAGAAGAGCGCGCAGACCAACGGTCCGCTCATTGCCGAAGGCGGTCGCAAACTCTCTTTGCGCATCCTTCCAGCCCTGGTAACCGGCCCGCAGCCGTTCGAGGCCGGTGTCCGTCAATCGCAACTCCTTGCTGCGACGGTCCGTGCGGCCTGGCTTGATGCTGATCAGTCCGTCGCGTTCGAGGGGCAGGATGTTCCGGCCAAGCGTGGTGCGGTCCATCACCATTTCATCGGCCAGCGCATTGATCGTCATCGCCCCGCGCCGCCTCAGCCGGGCGAGAATGGAAAACTGGGTCGTGCGAAGGCCGACCGGGGCCAGATGCCGATCGTAAAATTGCGTGACGTGCCGCGCCGCCTGGCGGACGGCGAGACAGGTGCACTCCTCAAGCGGCGGCAGGGTGTTGGTTGGCATTTCGAACTCTCGTCCTTGACATTAGGCGCATAGACGCGTAGTTAAGCGCATATACGCATAACGTCAAGACCAGATCAGGAGTTCCTCGGATGACCCATTCCCTCGGCGCCGCCCTTGTTACCGGCGCTTCGTCCGGCATCGGCGCCGTTTACGCCGACCGGCTCGCCAAGCGCGGCTATGACCTGATCCTCGTCGCGCGCAACGGCGAGAAACTGAAATCACTAGCCGACCAACTGACGTCCGAGACCAGCCGGTCCGTCAGACTGCTGATTGCCGACCTCGGCGACAAGGCGGCGCTCGCCAAGGTCGAGGCTGTGCTTCGCGACGATCCGAGCATCACCCTGCTCGTCAACAATGCCGGCACGGCCTCCCTCGCGCCGCTCCTGAACTCAGACGTTGATCAGATGGAAGCGATGATCACGCTGAACGTCACGGCGCTCACACGTCTGACCTATGCCGCGGCTCCCGCTTTCGTCGCACGCGGCGCTGGCACGATCATCAACATCGGATCGGTGGTCGGAATCGTGCCTGAAAGACTCAACGGCGTATACGGCGCGGGCAAAGCCTATGTCCTTGCGCTCACTCAGTCGCTGCATCACGAACTCGCCGACAAGGGCGTTCGCGTTCAGGCGGTGCTGCCCGCGGCGACCGCGACAGACATCTGGGAAAAAGGCGGCTTTCACCACTCGAAACTGCCCGCTGGAACTGTGATGTCGACTGAGGACATGGTCGACGCCGCTTTGGCAGGTCTTGACCAGGGAGAGGTGGTGACGATCCCGCCGCTTCAAGATGGGGACGATTGGACCCGCTTCGACGAGGCGCGGCGTGCGCTCGCGGCGAAGTTCGGCAATTCGGCTCCGGCGCTCAGATACCGGACTGCCGAGGCTGCGCAGAAGGTCGCTTAGCGGCGAGCGGGACATTCGAGGATCGAGCCCTGTCATCACGTTCAGTGGTGATCGCGGAGCCGTCCGCACTGCGATCGGCGCGTTCGGCGGGACCTTGAAAGGGGCCTCCGCCATTCGACCAGGACGAAGCCAATCGTCCCGACACCACGATCGAGGCGCTTGCGCGATTGAGGCCAGCGTTCCGGCCGGACGGCGCGCCGGGACGGTCTGAAGCGCGGTCTGGTTACGCTCTGCATCGGCGGCCGCCAAGGCATCCCGCTCGCGATCGAAATGCTGCACTGAGCGGCAAGGAAGTGAAGAGATGACCGAGCACAACCTTGAGGACTTCGCGCTCGGGGAGACGCTGTCGCGGCGCTCGCTGGTCGCGGGCGCCACGTTCTTCGGCGCGGCGATGGTGGCGATTGGCGATGTGGCCAAGGCCGAGGGCGCCGGCTCCGGCAGCTACAGCAATGCGGCGATCGCTTTGCCCGATACCAGCGTCGCCGCGAAAACCCGCGAGGAGCAAATCCGCGCCGTCAGAATCGCGCGCGCCATGCGAGCGGGGCCGTCCGTGATTACAGAACACGCGGCCGTCGCCGAGATGGATAAGCAGGGCCGCATGACCGAGGTCTTGAGACAAGGCACGAATGGCTGGGTCTGCATGCCGGGCAACGAAGATGTCGTCGGCGATCCGCCGATGTGTGTCGACGCCTTGGGCATGGAGTGGTTCAAGGATCTGCTTGAGGGCAAGCCCCGGCCGACCAACATCGCGCCGGGGCTTTGTTACATGCTCTGCGGCGCAACGCAGCACAGCAACACGAACGCGCACGACAAAACGAGCCCTGCGATACCGATTGGCCCGCACTGGATGATCCTCTGGCCCTTCGACGCCAACCATTGCGGACTGCCAACGACAGTCCGGGACGCCGGCGCCTGGATCATGTTCGCCGGGACGCCTTACGCTTATCTGCACGTTTGCGGGACGCCTTGGGCGGGGAACGAATATACGCCTGGCGATGAAGCGGTCTGGACGATGCGCTATCGGGAGCGAACCGCCTGAATCTCTGACACCGAGTTCGATAGCGCGGCGCCTCAAGCGCGTTCGAACACCTCGGCTCGCGAGGCAACCGTCCCATGCCGATTCTCACCTCGCGGGATGACGCGCCCGCCAATCTCAGGAGAGCGCATGAAGATGGCGGGCGTCAACATAGAAAAGGGATAGATCGTTCAACTCCGCGCGATCACTGGAACAGATGACGGCCTTATGGGTTCGTTCTCCGAGGGGTTGAAGCCCATAGGAGAACTTCATGTCACGTTTAGCACTTCTTTCAACGGCGATCTCGTTAAGCTTGCTTGCGACGCCCGTCCTCGCGGGAACCTTCACCGACTATAACGGAAACGATACTGTGGCGACCGTAGAGCAAGGAAATACAGCGGCAGTTGGGAATTACCACGGTGGAAACCGTGGCGGTATCCCGATCATCGGACCGCTGTTCGGCATGATGATGGCGCCCGTTTCGATGGCGACCGGTAACGGTTGGGGCCAGTCCGGCGGGGACTGCGGCCTCTATCACGATTTCACCGGCCGATACACAGCTTTGTGCGGACTGTAAGGCCAATCTGGCCAAGGCCTGAAATGCAAGCCGCTCCTGTTTTCGCAGGAGCGGTTTTGCGTGTCCAGCCGATTGACTACCGCTGTCCACCCGACGCGGTGATGCGTTCGCCAGTCAGCCAGGCTGACTGGTCCGAAGCCAGAAAAAGCGCCACGCGGGCGATGTCGTCCGGCTGACCCATGCGGCCCATTGGCATCACCATGCCGATGGCCTTTGCGGTCTCCATCGTCAGTCCCATCGTCTTCGTGCCCTCGGTCTCGGTCGCTCCGGGGGCGATGGCGTTCACGCGAATCTTCTTTGGCGCAAGTTCGAGCGCGAGCGCGCGGGTCATCGTGTCGACCGCCGCCTTCGAGGACGAATAGATCACTGAATTCGGCACCGGATTCACGCTTGCGATCGTGCTGAGATTGATCACGCTGCCGCCCTCGCCGTCGAACACGCGCGCCGCCTCGCGAATGGCGAGGAGGGCGCCCAGGACATTGATGTCGAACTGGCGATGGAACTCTTCTTCCGTCACGTCTTCGAGCGGCTGGAAAGTGAAAACGCCGGCGTTGTTGACGAGGACGCTAGGCGCGCCGAGCTTCGCCTTGGTCTCGGCGAACAGGCGCTTGACGTCGGCGCTCTTTGAGACGCCCGCCTGGAGCGCGACCGCCTTGCCGCCCTTGCCGACGATCTCGTCGACCACCTTGTCAGCACCTGCCTTATCTGATGCATAATTAACGGCCACCGCCGCCCCCGCCTCGCCGAAGCGGCGCGCGATCGCCGCGCCAATGCCCTTCGATGCTCCCGTCACGATCGCCACTTTCCCGCTGAGTTCACCCATTGCCGCGCTCCTGATCCCTTCCCTGCGCCGGAATTGGCGCTGGAGGGCTTTGAGATCACGAGGTAAGCGATGCGGATGGCGATAGGTATCGCGCTGTCAGGGATATGATATATTCATGTCCAGCATGAATGATCGCCTGCAGCAGCTCGCGTTGTTTGTACGCACGGTCGAGAGCGGAAGCTTTTCCAAAGCAGCGCGCGACTTCGGCCTGTCTCAGCCCTCCGTCTCCCGCTCGATTGCGGCGCTCGAGCGCCGCCTGGGAGTCAAGCTCCTCGTCCGCACCACCCGGCAGGTTTCCCCCACCGACGCCGGCGAAGCGTTGCTCGGGCGGGCGCGCGTCGCCCTGCTTGCGATCGACGAGGCGGAGAGCGCCGCGCTGGGCGCCGACCGTCTCTCCGGCATGCTGCGCGTCGCCCTACCGCCCGAATATGGCGTTCGGCGGATCGTGCCGCTGCTGCCGGCGTTCTTCGCCCGGCATCCGCTGCTCAAGATCGATCTCATGATGTCGGACCGCTACGAGAACCTGATCGCCGAAGGGGCCGACGTCGCGCTCCGAATCGGCGACCTTCCGGATTCGAGCTTCGTCGCCCGAAAGCTCGAGAGCGCAAAGCGCCTCTTCATCGCGTCGCCATCCTATCTCGCGGGACGCGGCGCTCCGTTAAGTCTCGCCGATCTTGCTGGCCACGACGTCATCAGCGGCCCCGGCGATGCGGGCGACGAGACCTGGATCGGACATCGCAACGCGCGGATCGAGCGCCAGACGTTAAGTCCGCGTGTCCGGTGCCGTTCGGCGAGCGGCGTCGTCGCCTGCGCGGTCGCGGGGCTGGGAGTAGCGATCGGGTCGAGCTGGATGTGCGCGGACGCGCTCGCTTCCGGCGAGGTGGTCGAAGTCCTGTCCGACTACGGAGTCGATCCGGTGACCGCCTATGTCGTCTTTCCCGCCGGCCGGAAGCCGTCGCAAAGAGCGCGCGCGTTCAGCGATTATCTGGAGCAGGCCCTGTCGCCGACAACGGAAGAGAAGGCCGTGTCAAACACGCCCGGGACGGCAGCGACCAGATCCCACCGATCGCTGCCCGCTCATCCGTTGCGGAAGGCGTAGGCGTAACCGTTGAGCGCCGGCGCGCCGCCGAGATGCGCGTACAGCACCTTCGATCCCTTCGGGAAGAAGCCCTTCTTCGCAAGATCGATCATGCCCTGCATCGATTTGCCTTCGTAGACCGGATCCGTGATCATGCCTTCGAGCCGCGCCACAAGCCGGATCGCCGCCTTGGTCTCGTCCGACGGCACGCCATAGATCGGATAGGCGTAGTCCTCGATCAGCACCACGTCGTCGTCAGCGATGTCCTGCCCGAGCTCGATCAGTTTCGCGGTCTTGCGGGCGATATCGAGCACCTGCGCTTTTGTCTGCTTCGGCGTGGCCGAGGCGTCGATGCCGATCACCTTGCGCTGCCGCCCGTCCTTGGCGAAGCCCACGACCATGCCGGCGTGGGTCGACCCGGTGACTGTACAGACCACGATATAGTCGAAGGCGAAGCCAAGCTCGCGCTCCTGCGCGCGCACTTCCTCGGCGAAGCCGACATAACCCAGGCCGCCATACTTGTGCACGGAGGCGCCGGCGGGAATCGCGTACGGGCGCCCGCCTTGCGCTTCGACGTCCTTGAGCGCGTCCTCCCAGCTTTGGCGGATGCCAATGTCGAAACCGTCGTCGACGAGCCTGACGTCAGCCCCCATAATGCGGCTCAGCATGATGTTGCCGACCCGGTCGTAGACCGCATCCTCGTGCGGGACCCAGGCCTCCTGCACCAGCCGGCATTTCATCCCGATCTTGGCCGCGACCGCAGCCACCTCGCGGGTGTGGTTCGACTGCACGCCGCCGATCGAGACCAGCGTGTCGGCGTTCGAGGCGATCGCGTCGGGGATGATGTATTCGAGCTTGCGCAGCTTGTTGCCGCCGTAGGCGAGGCCGGAATTGCAATCTTCGCGCTTGGCGTAGAGCTCGACCTCGCCGCCCAGATGCGCGCTCAGGCGCTTGAGCTTCTCGATCGGCGTCGGGCCGAAGGTGAGCGGATAGCGTTCGAACTTTTCCAGCATGCCCGCACTCCGGCGCCCGAGAACAGGCAGCGAAGATAGCATGGCCGAACCGCCGCGGCTTTGCTTCAGTGCGCCGGCGTGCCGGTTCAGCTGAAAGGTGTCTCGATTCAATCGACGAGGCTAGCGAGAATCGTCAATTCCCGGGCAGCATGCGCTGCAAGACGCGATCGCCTTTGACGAGCCGATGGTAGAGCGCGCCCGCGATATGGAGCGCAACGATCAGACCGATCAGAATTCCACAGATAAGATGCCAGAACAGAATGCGGTCCGACAGCGGCTGGTCCTTGCCCATGATGCTCGGAAAGTCGAAGAGACCAAAGACGCTGACCGGATCGCCGTAAGCATTGGTTCCTGCCCAGCCGAGCACGGTCGTAACGAACAGAAGGACGTAGAGCGCGTATTGCGCCCAGAGCGAGGCGCGCTGCTCGACGGGCGGCATGGACGCATCCGGGGCCGGCACGCCGAAGGCGACCCGCCTGGCGAGCCTCACGACCATGACGATCAGGACAAGCGCGCCCAGCGCCTCGTGAAAGAGATAAAGATTGTCCCTGAGCGAGCCCTCGGGGACGAGCCTCTTCATCACAGGACCTAAGGCGAGGAGCACGATGACCGCAGCCGCGACAAACCAATGCATCAGTTTCGCGGACACCGAATAGCTGGCCGGCGACGCGCGGGAACTCCAAGTCGACTCCATGAGGCCTCCCGCCGAGATGCTGAACGCTACGCGCACATCGCCAAGCTAGCAGATCGCCGCGACAACGACCAGAAAGATTGGGGCCGCGACCGCGTGCAACCATAGATGCGGGGCCGAAGGGAAGGCTCCCCGGGGGCGTCGAGTCCAAATCGCATCGTCAAAAAATAACAGGCCTGCGATAAAAAAATTGACAAGGAAACTGTTCGCGAGTAGTTTCCTCGGAAACTGATGGAAACCGCGCGTGACGCGTCAGACAGAATTAAGCTCGCTTGAGTCGCATCTCGGCTATTGGCTTCGCTATGTATCGAACCACGTGTCGCACGCCTTCGCGCTCAAGTTGGCGGCGGTCGGGGTGACGGTCGCCGAATGGGTCGTTCTGCGCGAGCTTTATGACGCTGAGAGGCCGCCGAGCGCGCTCGCCGACCGGCTTGGCATGACTCGTGGCGCAATTTCGAAGCTCGCCGACCGGCTGATTGCCAAGGAATTGATCGTCCGGCGCGCCACCACCGGCGACCGCCGGTTCCAATCTCTTTCACTGACCCGCCAAGGGCGCGCGATCACGCCGAAACTCGCGGCCTTGGCGGATCAGAACGACGAGGAATTTTTCGCCGCTCTCGACATCGAGACGCGCGCGATGATCACGGCGGCGATGAAGGCCATCGTGCGCCGCGAGCGACTGCGGGGCGCGCCGCTCAATTGACCGGAAGCGGAATGCGGCCAGGACATACGAAAGGAGCAACGATATGGACGCCCATGTGAAGGATGTCGTGCGCGAAATGAGCGAAGCTTCGGACGAGGAGCGCGTGACTTTTCCCGAGGTGGTGAAAGCGCTGATCGAGGTTGGGATCGAGCGCTACCACGCTGATCTCGTCGCGGGGCGGAAGACGTATTATTCGCCCGATGGCGATTTCGAGGAAGTGGAGGTTAACAAAGTCGGTGGCGCGGCGCTGAGGTTCTCTGCCGAAGGCGTGGAGAAGGCGGTCCGCGCCATCCAGCGGCAGGAGATTGCTTATCGCGAATTCTGCCGCCAGATCGCCGACGCGGGCTGCGTCGGTTATTTTGTCAGCCTTGCTGGACGCCGCGCGGTCTATTATGGCCGAACCGGGGACGAGCACGTGGAATGGTTTCCCGGCGCCAAGCCCTAACAGTGTCATCGCAATTGTTCGCGGCCGCTCGCCGAAAGGGCCCATCCCATGTTCGACCACATCATGCTGCGCACCCAGCAATCCGACGTCATGACCGCCTTCTACGAGCAGGCCCTTGCGCCGCTCGGAATCAAGAAGCTCATGGCCTTTGAAAGTGGGGCTGGATTTGGGCGCGATAAGCCGGCTCTGTGGATCGGCAAATCGAGCGAGCCGCGGTCCAGTGTCCATCTGGCGTTGTCGAGTCCGGACCAGCCCGCCGTCCGGGCGTTTCACGCGGCGGCGCTTGCGGCCGGGGGGAAAGACAATGGCGCTCCGGGACCGCGCGACTTCGCCCCCAATTATTACGCCGCCTTCGTCATCGACCCGGACGGCAACAACATCGAAGCGGCGTGTCGCGGCGCCTGAACCGGAGATTGTCGTCGTTCAGGGGCAGGCTTCGGCGATAAGCGTTTTCGCGCCGTCTATCGCGACAAACTCACCTGCGCCAACCCATGAAAAGCGGCGCCGTCTCGACTGCGCAACCCGCAGCCTCGCGGTGATGCCGCGAAGCCCCTTCCCTATTCCGCCGGTTCAGGCGCCCTCTCGAGTTCGGAATCATGGCCCAGCATCAGCGTGATGACGAGCGCGACAAGAGCGCATGCAGCAATCGTAACAAGTCCCCAGCGGAAATCGCCGGTCAGATCCTTGACCCAGCCCATGATGAAGGGGCCAAAATAGCCGGCGAGATTGCCGATCGCATTGATGGCGGCGATGCCTGGCGCAACGGCGGCGCCTGCGAGAAAGGCGGTCGGCAGGGTCCACAGCAACGGCAGCGCCGAATAGACGCCAAGGGCGCCGACAGTCAGCGCCGTCATTTTTGCGACAGGATCGTCCAGAAACGCCGAAGCGACAATGCCGCCGGCCGCGATGAACAGCGCGCCGGCCAAATGATATGTGCGTTCCCCGTGCTTGTCGGAGCGAAGGCCCCACCAAACCATGCCAAAGAAGCCGACGATATAGGGAATGGCGCTGATCCACCCGGTCGCGGCGATCGAGACGCCGAAGCCCTTCACAATTGACGGCAGCCAGAACGTGACCCCATAGAGGCAGGCCACGTTGCCAAAATAGACCAAGGCCAGCGCGAGCACCCGATAGTCGTAGAGGCTCGAAAGAATATTGTGAGGAGACACATGCGCGCGTCGCGCATCCTCCGCGTCGAGACGTCCTTGAAGCCAATCGCGTTCGCTCGCCGAAAGCCACGTCGCGTCTTTGGGCCGATCTGTCAGATAAAAATAGGCGACGAAGGCAAGAAGGATCGAGGGGACCGCCTCAATGATGAAGAGCCATTGCCAGCCTGAAAGACCGCGCGCCCCATGAAGCCCAAGGAGCGCCGCCGAGACCGGCGAGCCGATCGCCGATGAAAGCGGAATTGCCGCCATGAAACAGCTGACGATCCGCGCGCGGTAGGCGGCGGGAAACCAAAGGGTCAAAAAGAAAATGATGCCGGGGAAAAATCCGGCCTCGGCGACCCCAAGAAGGAAGCGAAGCCCGAAGAACGTGTGCTCCGGGCTAAAGCCCGTCCAAGCAGAGATCTGCGGAATGAAGGCCATCGCTCCCGATATGATGCCCCATGAAATCATGATTCGCGCGATCCAGATCCGCGCGCCGACCCGGTCCATGATCACATTCGAGGGAACCTCGAACAGAAAATAGGCCAGGAAAAAAATCCCCGCGCCGAATCCAAACGCGGTGTCCGAAAGGCCCAGATCCGCATCCATGGTGAGCTTGGCGAAGCCGACGTTCACGCGATCGAGATAATTGACGAAATAGCAGAGCATCAGGAACGGAATGAAGCGATACGCCACCCGCTTGAGGGTGAGGCTTTCAATGTTGGCCGCCATGCTCGCTTTTCTCCCTCGACGCGTGATTGCCAAATTCTGTAACGAATTCGATGCCGCCGGTCGACGCGTAATGAGAGCGTCTCGCGCGCCGCTTATCTGAGGTCGTCTTAGCTCGCTGCGGCGCCGCGGCCCCGCTCAGGGACAGGCTTCGGCGAACAGCGCCTTCGCCCCGTCCATCGTAGCGAGCTCAATCGGTGCGAAGGCTTGCGGACGTTCGGGCGGCGTGGAAGCGATGGTCATGCGGCCATGAGCGAGGGCGCAGAAGCGCTCGCGCGGCAGGAGGGTGCGAACGGGCGTCGCGCCGGTGGTCTTCAACTGCAGCGGCCCGCCGCCGGCCGCGCTCACGCTTGAGTCTGGAGAGGACCGATCGGCCGCCTGCGGCGAATCAAGACCGCGCTCCATCGCCTCAACCTCGACCACGCCGCCGCCGGGGCGATAGCGGAACTTTATTTCGACCGCTGGGCCGCCTCCGGCGACCGTCCTCACGACACTCGCCTGCACGAGATCGTCGCGCGGCGGATCGCCGTCGAACGCGTGGCCGTTGAGGCCGTTCGCGCCGCTGACAAGGATCGGCTCGGCGGCGTCGAGCGCCAGGCTCACGAGATGCGAGTCCTTGAGTTCCGCCGGGCTCAGCCAGCGAATGCTGGCCGCCGACGTCTTGCGCGCGAGCGTCATCACCGGGTCGCCTACGCCCATTGCGGCAAGGTAAGTCTCGACCGCGGCGTCGACTCCCTGCTGCTCGTAGATCTTCCGCGTCGATTTGAGGTGCGCCAGGCCTTCGCTCTCACTCACCAGCGTGGTGGTCTGATGCACCCCGACCCGCGCCGAGGGAGCGGCGAGGCGTTCGACCCCGCCGGCGAGCACGAGCACGCAGGCCGAAGCGCAAGTCGCGCCGCCGGTAATCGCCGTGCCGGGACCGTCCGGACATTTCGGCGAGGCTTCCGGACAGTTGGCGATCAGCGTCCTCGCGACCGCGACCGCGAGGCCCTTGGCGCGAATGAGTTCGCCCATGGCCCCCGCGTCGGCGACCGAGCCGCCCGGCGAATGAATGAGGATCGGCAGCCGGCGGCCCTTGAGGCTCGCGATCGCAGCGGCGAAGCCCTTGGCCGAGCCGGGTTCGATCCGGCCTTCGACCGACAGCCATTCCGGGCAATTTGGCTTGCAGGCCATGTCAGCGCTCGTCACGCGCACGAAACGCATCGGCGGCGCAGCGCGCGGCCGAGCTCGCGGCCTCAGATCGGCGTATGACGGCAGAGCGAGCAGGCTGGACAGCGCCAACGCCAAAGCCCAGGCGACTTGCCTGAGGCGCTGTTTGCGCTGAGGCAGCCGATCCTCGGCCATTGGCGCGATCCCGTCAGCGCGCGCCCGCGAGCGCGCTCACTCTACGACGCAGCCCTGCGGCCTTCCGCGTGTTCGCGGACCCGTTCGCCCTGCAAGCGCTGATACTCGAACGCAACCACGCTTGCGCCGTGCTGACGCTCCAGGCGCCGCACGATGAAATGCCCGCGGGCCAAGGTCTGGAAATGGTCGGCGAAGGCGGCGTTGACCGCCGCGCCCCCGATCGCG
>DATCEJ010000667.1:0-6321 GCA_036510135.1 Roseiarcus sp.
CTGTCGACGCCGACACGGCGGCGCTGCAGGAGAAACTTGCGCTGTCGCTCGGCGCGAAGGTCAGTATTCGCCATAGCGGGGAGAGCGGCGAGATCCGCATCGCCTTCCGGGATTTCGATCAGCTCGACGACTTCTGCCGCCGGCTTTGCCAGTCGACGTAGCGCGTGGAATCGTCGAGGAGCGCAGCGACGAAGCAATCCAGGGGCCGAAGGATGCCCGGTGACTCCTGGATTGCTTCGCTTCGCTCGCAATGACGATCGGGTTCGGCCAAACTGAGATCTGCTCTTGCGCGCTCCGCGACCTTTGCGTGGCCTCCGCAGCATCCGTTCGGCGTCTCCGGGGTGGGCGCGAGCGTTCCATCTTTACAACCTGACATGACGTATCTCAGCTGATAAGTCTGTCGTCGGGCTCGCTTTGGCCCCAAGATTGACTCCGGGTTTCACCGCCTGCTCATGCCAGGAGCAAAAATGGTCAGGATGGAGGAAGACGTCGTCTTCTCAACTCTCCGCGACAAGCTGTTCACGGCGGTCGTGGGCGATGTGTTGGACAAAATGGGATGGCGGCGCCAGTTCCTGCCGCAGGCTATCGGACCGCTCAAGCCTGACATGAAGGTGATCGGGCGAGCCATGCCTGTCCTCGAGGCCGACATCTTCGATGAAAATTCCCGCGCGGGCGGCGCAAAGCCGTTCGGCCTCATGTTGGAGGCGCTCGATGATCTTCGCCCGAACGAGGTCTATGTCGCGACCGGCGGTTCCTTCCGCTACGCGTTTTGGGGCGAGCTCATGTCAACACGCGCGCGCTATCTGCGCGCCGCGGGTGCTGTTCTCAATGGCTTCGTCCGCGATGCGGCCGGAATCGAGGCGCTTGGCTTTCCGACATTCTCCCGCGGCCTCTACGCGCAAGACCAGGGGCCGCGCGGCAAAGTGATCGACTTTCGCGTGAGCATCGAGATCGAAGGCGTGCGGATCGCGCCTGGCGACCTCATCTTCGGCGATCGTGAGGGCGTCCTCGTCATTCCGTCCGAAGTGGCGGCCGACGCGATCCAGGCGGCTCTGGAGAAGGCGTCGACAGAGAACCGGGTCGCGACCGCGATCCGGCACGGCATGGGCGCCCAGGAAGCGTTTGAAACTTTTGGCGTGCTCTGAGCGGCCGGAGTTCCTAGGGGATTTGCCTTTGAATGACTTTATCCCTCATGTCTCAGGGCGCGCCGCGTAGCGGGGCCTCGGGACTGACCAGTCAGCGCCTTTGCTCGCGCAGGAATTGGAGCGCCGTTCGACAAGCCGTGCTTCGCGACCTCTGAGGCAATTGACCTGCAGTCGTGAACGGAGTGCACGATTGGCGCCCCCGTCGGAGCGGTCGCGGGATGTCCTTTTTGATCATTGGAGCCGGCATGGAACACCAAGAACCATTCAGCGCGAGAAGCGGCGATGTCCTCATTGAAGGCAACATTGCAGTTCTCTCATTTCTGACGGCAATTGATGGTCATGACAACGTTTCGGTGTCGATGAAAGTCGATGTCCTGGAACGGTTGCACGATCGAATCGCTCGCGCGCTCAAGGAGCGGCAGGAGCCGCCTGCTCCTTAGCGAAAGGTTCTGGGGTCGTCACAAAGGACCGGCTGCTGGTCTGATATTTCCATTTCCCGATGACACATAACGCTATGAGAGTCGCAGCCATTCTCTTAAAAACACAAACTTACGCTCTATAATGCGCATGTATTATACCGGATTTGCCGACGACGGGGTGCTTGTCCATGTCCCCTGTTCCGGGTGATCGTTTCTTATTGCAGGTCGCGCCGACCTGCTCGCCCGTCACGGTTTTGATCGCGGCGCTCTTCGCAGCGGCTCGAATACAAGCCTCGGAGTTCGGGTGATTCCGTCGCCGAAAGCTGCCCTCTCCTGCCGAGCAGGAGGCAAAGGGTCGGAGCCTGCCTTTGCAGACAAGGGGGCGCACTCAGCACGGGAATTGGCTCCCAGCCCCGTCGCGAGGATCGTGGCTGAGTGCGCCCGGTGCGGTCACGGGAGTAACCACGCTTACCTTTAGCATATAATGTTAACCATGGCAAGACGGGAGATTGGAGGCGGCCGGGGAGACGGCGGGCTCGCCCGTGCGAATCCGCAGGGGTCACGGCGACCGCGAGGACTTCATGGCTGGGGCGAGCGCGCAGCCACAAAAGCCGGAGAGGCGACGTGACCGCCAATGGGTCATGCTGGATCTGGAAAACCAAACAATCCAGTAAAGATTTCCCAAACGCACTAATCTGTGTTATATATGTTCTGATCCGCCGAACTCGTGCGCCGCTGGCGGGTCAGGCGGCGGAGCGGCGAAAGGCGAGCGAGAGGTCCGGAGCACAACCTTTGACGCGAGTTGAGACTTTGGGGAATTTTTTTTCCTTGGATTCGCTGTAACCCTTTGAAAAAACCGGTTTCGGCCAAAGGAATCCAAGGAAATCCAAGCTTTTTTCCTTGGATTCCTTTGGTTTTCCTTGGATTTATTTGGCCGGAACTCGCGGCCAGGTTGCATGTCTCGGCTCAAGCCCAGCGGACTAGGCTCGGCCCCCCTCTCCAACGGGAGAGGGGTTGGGGGTGAGGGTTCCGCCGGACCGCGACCTCTCCTCATCCGGCGGGCTAAAGCCCGCCACCTGCTCCCGGGGGGAGAAGGGAGGGAAGTCAGGGCGCGAGCGCCGTCTCGACCAATTCGACCCAATAGCTCATGCCGTAGGGTAGAACCTCGTCGTTGAAGTCATAAGACGGGTGATGGAGCGAGGCGCTGGCGCCGTTGCCGATGAAGATGAAGGCGCCGGGCCGCGCCTCGAGCATGAACGAGAAATCCTCCGAGCCCATGGTCGGGGGCACGTTCGCATCGACATGGGAGTCGCCGGCGACCTTGCGCGCAATGTTCGCCGCGAAGTCGGCCTGCTCGCCATGATTGATGGTTGGGGGATAGCCACGACGGTACTCGACGCGCGCCGTCGCGCCGCTTGCCGCGGCAAGAGCGGTAGCGATCGCGTGGATTCGCTTTTCGACCAGGTCGCGGGTCGCGGGCTTAAGCGTCCGGACCGTGCCGTTGAGCCAAGCCGTTTGCGGGATAATGTTGTTGGCCGTGCCCGCCTGAAAGCGCGTGATCGAGACGACGCAGGAATCGAGCGGATCGACATTGCGCGACGCGATGGTCTGCAAGGCGGTCACGATCTGCGCGCCCACGACGATCGGGTCGATGCCTTGATGCGGCATCGCTCCGTGCCCGCCCTTGCCTTCGATCGTGATCGTGATCTCGTCGGCCGACGCCATCAGCGGGCCCTTGCGGAGGCCGAAGGAGCCAACCGGGCTGCCTGGCCAATTGTGCATGCCGTAGACCTGCTCGATGCCGAACTTGTCCATCAGTCCGTCGTCGATCATCGCCATCGCGCCAGCGCCGCCTTCCTCTGCGGGTTGGAAGATGACGACGGCGGCGCCAGCGAAATCGCGGGTTTGCGCGAGCCGCTGCGCCGCGCCGAGCAGCATCGCCGTGTGCCCGTCATGACCGCAGGCGTGCATCTTGCCCGGGACCTTGGAGCGATAGGGGAGGTTGGTCTCTTCCTCGATCGGCAGCGCGTCCATATCCGCGCGCAGTCCGATCGCACGCGAACTGGATCCCTTGGCGCCGCGGATCACGCCGACCACGCCGGTGCGGCCGATTGCCGTTTTGACCTCGTCGCAGCCAAAGCCGCGAAGGCGGCCAGCGACGAATTTCGCCGTTTCCTCGACGTCATACATGAGCTCGGGATTCTGGTGGAGCTCCCGGCGCCAAGTCCGAACTTCGGGAACGAGGTCGTTGATGGCGGAGCGGATCGGCATCGGGATGAGGCTCCTTGCAAACAGCCCGCAGTTGACGGCGCGGCGATGACGCTGTCAACGCGCGGCGGTTAGCGCTTCCGGTGCAGGAGAAAAATCGCCTGATCGCCCAACAGATTCCACGCCCATGGCGAGAAAATCCGATGCAGCGGCTGGCCCGCGAGATCGAGCGCAACGCTCCTGTCGATCGTCGCGCCGACGTCGCGCGCCAGCCTAACAAAGTCGGCGATGGTGCAGAAATGGATGTTCGGCGTGTCGTACCAGGAATGAGACAGGCTTTCGGTCACCGGCATACGGCCCCCAAAGGCGACCTGGGCCCGGATGCGCCAATGGCCGAAATTCGGCACCGAAACAATGGCGCGGCGGCCAATGCGCAGCATGTGTTCAAGCACGACGCGAGGCTGGCGCGTCGCCTGCAACGTCTGCGACAGGATGACATAGTCGAAAGCGTCGTCCGGGTAATCGACGAGGTCGGCGTCGGCGTCGCCCTGGATGACCGATAGCCCCTTGGCAACGCAATCGTTGACGCCGTGCTGGGAGAGTTCGATGCCCCGCCCGTCGACGCTTCGCTCTTCGGCCAGGAGGCGCAACAAGGCCCCATCGCCACAGCCGACATCGAGCACGCGGGATTTAGGCGCGACAAGTTCCGCCACCCGCAAGAGGTCGACGCGCGGCGGTGCGTGAGGTCGAGCAAAGTTCAATCGACCCCCCTGGCGCGAGCGGCCGCGTCGATGAAGCCTTTTGTGGCGTCGATGAGTTCGGGGACGTCGAGCAGGAAGGCGTCATGCCCGCGATCGGTCTCGATCTCGACGAAGGAAACGGAAGCGCCGCCTGCGTTCAGCGCGCGCACGGTGGCGCGCGAGTCGCTCGTGGGAAACAGCCAGTCGGAGGTGAAGGAGACGACACAGAAGCGCGTTCGCGAACCCTTGAAGGCGTTCGCCAGCGAGCCGCCATAGTCCGCGGCGAGGTCGAAATAGTCCATCGCCCGCGTCATGTAGAGATAGGAATTCGGATCGAAGCGCTCGACGAAGATCGCGCCCTGGTGACGCAAGTAGGATTCAACCTGAAAATCGGCGTCGAAGGAGAAGGTGCGCGCCGCGCGGTCCTGGAGATTGCGCCCAAATTTGCGATGCAGCGCGCTCTCGGAGAGATAGGTTATGTGCGCCGCCATGCGTGCGACGCCGAGACCCTTGCCGGGTCTCGTGCCCTCGACCAGATAGCGCCCGTGCCGCCAGTCCGGGTCCGCCATGATCGCTTGGCGGCCGACCTCGTGGAAGGCGATGTTCTGCGAGGAATGGCGCGCCGCCGTCGCGATGGGCAAAGCGGCGAAGACGCGATCGGGATAGCTCGCCGCCCATTGCAGCACTTGCATGCCGCCCATCGAACCGCCGGCTACGCAAAGCAGCGTGTCGATGCCGAGGTGGTCGATCAGAAGCGCCTGCGCGCGCACCATGTCGCCGATCGTCACAATCGGAAAGTCGAGGCCGTAGGGCTCGCCTGTCTCGGGATTGAGGGAAGCGGGGCCTGTCGAGCCCATGCAGCCGCCAAGGACATTCGAGCAAATGACGAAAAACCGACCGGTGTCGAAGGGTTTGCCAGGGCCCACCATGGTCTCCCACCAGCCCGGACGGCCGGTGACCGGGTGCGGATTGGCGACATGCTGGTCGCCCGTCAGGGCGTGGCAAAGGAGAAGCGCGTTGGATTTCGCCGCGTTGAGAGCGCCGTAGGTCTGGTAGGCGACGGTCAGCGGCGCCAACGCCGCCCCCGAATCCATCCGTAGCGGGGAATTGGAGCTCAAGCGCAGGGTCAGGCTATCCGGAGAAACGGATTGCGTGGCCGCGCCGCTCAGAAGCGTTCCGAGGTCGCCCAACGATCCAGCCTTCCTCACGCTCAATGACAGCCAAGCTGTTCTCTTTGTCGAACAGATCGTTTGTTATAGAGGAAGGAGGGGAAGATGCAAGCTTCGCTTCCCTCGCGCGGGCTGAAGCTTGGCGCCGGCCGCGGGTCGAGCCCGTCCGATGCTAACCGGGGTTCCGCTTGAGCTCGGCGAGGATAGCGTCACCCATTTCGCTCGTCGACACCGTGGCGTCCTCTTCTCCGCGGATGTCTGCGGTTCGAAGCCCAGACGCGAGCACGCCGGCGATTGCGGCGTCGAGCCGGTCGGCGGCGGCATGGAGCCCGAAGGAATAGCGCAAGGCCATGCCGAACGACCCGATCATGGCGATCGGATTGGCCACTCCCTTGCCGGCGATATCCGGCGCCGACCCGTGAACCGGCTCGTAAAGCGCCTTGCGCCGGCCGCTCTTCGCATCGACGTCGCCGAGCGAGGCGGAAGGCAGCATGCCCAACGAGCCGGTCAACATGGCCGCGACATCGGACAGCATGTCGCCGAACAGATTGTCGGTGACGATGACGTCGAATTGCTTCGGCCAGCGGACAAGCTGCATTCCAAGCGCGTCGGCGAGCTGATGCTCGAGCTTGACGTCCGA
>DATCEJ010000668.1:0-21495 GCA_036510135.1 Roseiarcus sp.
CGAGCGCCTCAACGGGGCGGAGGATGCGGGGCGCTGTGCGAACGGCCTCTTTGCCGATAGATTGCCGGAGAGCCTGCGCGGCATGAACACGTTGGGAGAACTCGTCATGGACAATAGCAGCGACGCGCGATGGCGCCTCGATGGCGTCCGGGTGGTCCGTTCAAGCGAACTCGACATCAATACGGCCCAGACGCCCGGCATGAATCGCGCGGCGGCCATCACCCACGCCCGCGCGGGGGCGGAAAAGTTATGGGCTGGAACCGTCGTCATCCACCCTAAGGCCAAGACCGGCGCGCATCATCATGGGCCTGTGGAGAGCGTCATCTATGTGGTCAGCGGGCACGCCCGCATGCGCTGGGGCGACCGGCTCGAATTCCTGGCCGAAGCCGGTCCGGGCGACTTTATCTACGTGCCGCCCTTTGTCCCACACCAGGAGATCAACGCCAGCGACGAGACGCCTTTATCCTGCGTGCTGGTGCGCAGCGGTCAGGAGCCCGTCGTGGTCAATCTCGACTTGCCTGGCATCGAACCCAATCCGGAAACGGTCGAGTGGGTCGACGACCTTCACCCGCCGCGCAGCCGCAACTGATCAGCGGCGCGGCAGCGGCAGCAGAGCCGCCGACCTTCGCAAAGGCCTATCGCAACGAGTGCTCATGGCCCTCAAGCATCACCGTCTTTTCGTCTAACGGCGCCTTTGCCGAGCGCAAACGCCTATTCAGTCAACTCGGACTCCAGGCCGCACCCCGCTGTGCTTGGCCAGGCACCTTCGATCCTTGCTGTTCAAAACCATACCCCGGGAGCAGATCGTAACTTCCGTTTGACCATTTTGGCGATGAACTGTTCCGCCGCTCCCAGCGCCCCCGCCTCCGCCTGCTCCGGCCGCTGCTCCAGCGCCACCCCCACCAGCTCCAGTTCCGCCACCGCCCGCTCCGGCCGCAGCTCCGGCGCCTGCACCGCCACCGCTTGCTCCGGCCGCAGCCCCAGCGCCTCCGCCCATGCCCGCGTAAGCCGCCGGCGCCGCCAACACGAGGCCGAGAATCAGCATTCCGCTCGAAAGCGGGCAAACGAATCCGCTTTTCTTTTGGGGATAGAATTGAAGGAAGGCGTGCATGGCAAATCTCCTTCAGGTTGGGATGAGCTTCCCAAGAAACACACCTGCGATGAAATTATTCGAGCGCCCCTTCGCCTCCCCCGCGACTATGATCCACGAGATTCGCGTGCGATAAAAAATCGAAATGATATGGCTTCTGTGGCATTGAGAGAGCCCTTGGGCGCTCTCTAGCGGCACACCGGGAAACGGTCCTGCCCGTCTAGGCGATGGGGCGCTGGTCGCAGAGCGTAGGCGAGGCGCGTTACCGGCGCAGAACTGGATGCGCCTCGCGGCGCTGCCAGCCGGCGCGCTCGAGCTCCGGGATGAGATGCTCCTCACGCGGAAAGCCGACACAGAGATAGGCGATGAAGGTCCAGGCGCGCGGAACGTCGAGCGCCTCGGCGATCGCGCCCGGATCGAGGATCGACACCCAGCCGACGCCAAGACCATGGGCGCGCGCGGCGAGCCAGAATGTGTGCAGGGCGCAGACCGCCGAATAGCGGCGCGTTTCCGGCATGGTGCGAGCGCCAAGCCCATGGCCCTGCTCGCTCGCCTCGTCGCAAAAGACCGCGAGCTGGATCGGCGCGTCGTTGAGGCCCGCAAGCTTAAGCTTGGCGTAAAGCGCCGCGCGCTCCCCGGCATAGGCGCCGAGCGCATCGTTGTTGGCCGCCTCGAAATTCGCCCGGATCGAAGCGCGGCGCGCCCCGTCGTCAACGCGCACGAATCGGGTCGGCTGGCAGTTGCCGACCGAAGGCGCGAGCGCCGCGAGGTCGAAGAGTTCGGCCAGCGTCGCCTCATCCGGCGCTTGCGGGCGGAAATGGCGGACGTCCCGCCGCCAGGCCAGAAGCGCCGCGAAGGCCGCTTGGAACGCGGCGTCAAACTGGGGCGCTTCGCTGAGGGCATCGGCCAATTCCGCTTTTCGCCTCCTTTATCCCCGAACGTTCGGTCCCGGCTCTTCTGGCATAACGCGCAAGGCGCAGTCCGCAAAGAGAATACGATGCTCTTTTGCGCGTCGCGCGCCAAGCCCCGCGACGTCATCGTGTAGGTAGTTTTGCCGATTGCGCCATGCGGTCGAGACTGGAAAGGTCAATTCGTCCGGGGCGGCAAGCTGTCCGACCAACGGCTTTAAGGGGTCGCCGAACCCGTGACGAATTGGCGTGCGCGGCACGATCTCCCTGCCGCGCACGCTTCTTGGCACGTTCGCCTCGGCGTTCGTCGCGTTCCAGTTCAATGGGTGCGCGGAATGAAGCCCGGCACCCCGGTCCCCACCACGGTGTTGAACCGGATGTTCGTCTTTATCCCATCCCGAATCTCACGCATCGCGTCCTCAGGCAAGGCCGAGATGTCAAAGTTCGCTTGAATATTGTGAGGTTTCGTCGAAGTGGTCAGGAACGCCGTGCCGCGTTGTACGGCCCAGGCCAGCGCAACCTGGGCAGGCGTCTTGTGGAGACGCTGCGCAATGTTCGTGATCACAGGGTCATCCAGCAGATTCGGATCTAGCCCATGTCCCAACGCGGCAAACGCCAACAGGACAATGCCGTGCTCCCGACAGAAGTCGAGCAGTTCCCATTCGGGGAGATACGGATGGGATTCGACTTGCACCACGGCAGGCTTGATCCGGGCAGCCGCAACGATCTCCCGCAGCTTCTCCAAATTGACATCTGACAGGCCGATCGACTTGCACTGGCCCTCGTCGACGAGACGCTCGAGGGCTCGCCATGTATCGACCAAGGTCACTCCGGAATCATAGATGACCTGACCGCGCTCGTCCCTCGGATCCTGCTCCTCGCCGGGTTGAAAGGCGAAGGGGGTGTGAATGATGTAGCAGTCGACGGTATCGATCTGCAGCCGCCGGCGGCTGGCGTCAAAGGCGGCCTTGACCCGCTCCGGACGATGATTGGTGTTCCAGAGCTTCGTGGTGACGAAGACGTCCTCCCGCCGGATCGCACCCGCCTTGAAGACTTCTTGCATCGCCTCTCCGATCGCCCCTTCATTGCGGTAGCGCTCAGCACAATCGAAATGCCGGAATCCCACTTCGAGGGCTGTCTTCGTCGCCTGTTTGGTCGCGACAGGATCGGGAATCAGCGTGCCAAACCCGACGGCCGGGATCGCGCCAGAACCGTTGTTAAGCGGGATCTTCGTGTAGCGAAGCCTGTCGACGGTCTCCATGCTCATGCTCCTTCGTCCGAGGCTGCCGCCGCATCAGCGACGGAGAGGTTCGAGGCAGCCTCCAGGCATCCGACCTTGCGGGGCGCGCGGCGGATGTTCTCTTATCCGCCATGCGTACTCCATTCTTTTATCGTCTGCGGTCGCTCCGGATCGCGACGTCGCTCGGCACCCCGAGCAAGATTCTGGGCAGGGCTCAACAGCACGCGAAAAAGTGCGCCAATTCTGAATTCGCAATTTCTGGCAATTCCGTCACCTTATCAACCTGTTACGGCATGACCAAAAACAAATTATTTCCGTAAAGTAGAATCTGATGTATAGTTTCCGTTTTCGCCGCATCAACGGCGCCGGAGAACCCCATGACTGACGATCCCGTAGCCTCGACGCCCCCGCGCGATCTTCAAGCCCAACGCCGCGCGCGGCGTGCGACCAGGATCGCGCGGCGCGAGCGCTCTTTCAACTTGCTGGCGTCCGGCTACACTTACAATCAGATCGCAAAAATCGTGCGCACCAGCGTCGCGACGGTCCGGCGGGAAATCGACCGGGCGCTCGCCGAACGGCGGCTCGACGAGCCAGAGCGTTTCGCCCAGGTGCAGGTCGCGCGGCTGATAAAGGCGCTCAAACTTGCCGAGGCTGCGATCGAGCTCGGCGAACTGAAGGCGGTCGCGACCTATTTGCAGATCGTTGCGGCTCTTGATCGCTATCATGAGCTGGGGAGAGGGAGACCGCCGAGCCGCCGACCGGCCGACGCCCCGCCGCTCGCCCTGCCCGTCCCGCCCAAGGCGCTGACCTTTGCCATACCGCCTGCTGGCGACGAGCCGGCCGCTCTCGACGAGGAGCGTGTCGCCGCGGAAGAGGCGCAAGGCTAATAGCTATACGGCGCCCCGGGGAGAACGCGTCGAGCATCGCGAGTTGCAGAAAAAGAGGCTTAAGTCCTTGAAATCGCGTCGACGCGCGCAAAATTTAAGGAGGCGCCCTAAAGCGCCCGCACGCGGGCTTTTGCCGCTTTCTCCACAGTAAGCCGATTGCGGAGCGGCAGGCCGAATGTCTCGGACTCGATCTCGAACACGTCGCCTTTCTGCGTCTTCACCCCATCGCTGAACGACAGCGTGGCGGTGCCGAAGAAATGGACGTGGACGTCGCCCGGCCGGCGGAACAAACCATATTTGAAATGATGCGCCTCGAGATTGGCGATCGAATGCGCCATGTTCTGTTCGCCCGACAGAAACGGCTTTTCCCAGATGACTTCCTTGGCCCGGCGGATGCGCGACATGCCGTTGATGTCGGAAGGCAGGTCGCCAACCAGCAGCTCGGGGCCAACGCTTGCAGGCCTGAGCTTCGAATGCGCGAGCAAAAGATAGTTCTGCCGCTCGGTGATGTGGTCGGAGAACTCGTTGCCGAGCGCAAACCCGACACGGTGCGGCAAGCCAGCGTCATCGATCAGGTAGATCCCGACGATCTCCGGCTCTTCGCCACCGTCGAGCGCGAAAGCCGGGCTGGGCAGATCGCCCTCCGGAGCGGCGAGGGATGAACCGTCGCCCTTGTAAAACCACTCGGGCTGGGCGCCGGTCTCGTTCTTGGCTGGCTTGCCCCCTTCGAGGCCCATTTTGAACATGCGCATCGAGTCGGTGAGCTTGGACGGGTCGGTGAGGTCCTTGTGCATTTTGTCGCGTCCCTCCGCCGAACCCAGATGCGTGAGGCCCGTTCCGGTCACGATAACGTGCGCTGGATCCTTGTGGTCGATCGGCGCGAGCACACGCCGATCTTTCAAGGCGCGGGCAAGATCGACCGGCTTGCCGACACCCCGGTCGTCAATGAGCTTGCGGAGCGACACACCCTCGGCGATCGCCTGGCGCGCGAGGTCGACAGTCGTGCGCGCGCCCTTGACCAGACGGCTCTCGCCGCGCGCGGTAACGGCAAGCGCTCGCTTCCCGTTCTCGTCAATGAATTGCGCCAGTCTCACGCTTTTGCCCCTTCTTCAGCGCCGGCATTCAGGCGCGTTTCAATCAGTTCGAAGATACGCGGATCGGTGAAATTGCTCGCCGCGAATGTCGCGCCCGCCTCGATCAGCGTTCGCGAATCCAATGTCGTCGTCATGCCCACCACGGCGAGGCCCGCGGCTGCCGCGGCGCGAACGCCCGACAGCGAATCCTCGAAGGCGATCGAATGGGGAGCCGATGCGCCCGTGTGCTCGAGCGCTGTCAGATAAGGCAAAGGATCGGGCTTCGAGCGGGCAAGCTCTGAGCCGATCACCAGGATCGGCAAACGTTGCCCGATCCCCAACGCAGCGAGGACCTTCTCGGCATTCGCGCGCGGCGCGTTGGTGACGACTGCACGCTTAAGCCCACGCCTGTCGGCAAAGTCGAGCAGCGCAAGAGCGCCCAGAATGGGCTCGAGCGCGCCCAAATTATCTCGGTAGTCCGCTTCCTTGGCGTTCAGGGTCGCGGCCTGCTCGACGGGCGACAAATGCGCGAGGTAGCGACTCGCAATCATTTCGTTGGACGCGCCCATGATCTTCGCGGCGTATTCGGAACGATCGAGCTCGATCCCATGCGGCGCAAACACGCGCTGGAACGCGACAAGGTGCTCACGGTCGCTATCCACCAGCGTTCCGTCGAGATCGAACAGCAGAGCCGTTTTCATCTCGCGAGGCGTCTCCCGCGGACCCGCTTCGGAAGGTTCCCAATCCGTCCGCGGATCGGCGCTCCTCACATCGTCGCTCCGATTTGCCAGGGGGCGAATTCCGCATCGCCATATCCCAGGAGTTCGGACTTGGTCCGCTCGCCAGAAGCGACCGCGAGAACTTTGTCGAAAATCTCCTGCCCCTTGTCCGCGATCGAAACACCGTCGACGACGTCGCCGCAATTGATGTCCATGTCCTCGATCATCCTGCGATACGTGTCGTTGTTGGTGGCAAGCTTGACCGATGGCGTCGGCTTGCAGCCGTAAGCCGACCCGCGCCCGGTGGTGAAGCAGAGGACGTTGGCGCCGCCGGCGACTTGTCCCGTTGCGGACACCGGATCGTAGCCCGGCGTATCCATGAACACGAAGCCCTTGGCGGTAACCGGCTGGGCGTATTCGTAGACCTCGTTGAGCGCGGTCGTGCCGCCCTTAGCGGCTGCGCCCAGCGACTTCTCGAGAATGGTGGTCAAGCCGCCGGCCTTGTTTCCGGGCGAGGGATTGTTGTTCATCTCTCCGCCGTTGCGCGCGCAATAATCTTCCCACCAACGAATGCGTTCGACGAGCTTGTGACCGATTTCGGGCGTCGCGGCGCGCCGTGTCAGCAAATGCTCGGCCCCGTAGATCTCCGGCGTCTCGGAAAGGATCGCGGTGCCGCCGTTGCGCACCAGGATATCGACCGCGGCGCCAAGCGCGGGGTTGGCAGTGATGCCCGAATAGCCGTCCGAGCCGCCGCATTGGAGCGCGAGCATCAACTCGCTCGCCGGCGCTGGCGCTCGCTCAGCGCGGTTGAGGGCTGGCAGCATAGTGCGGATGTGCTCGACGCCGGCCGCAACCGTTTTGCGCGTCCCACCCGTCGCCTGGATCGTCAGGCTGTGGAACGAATCGCTTTCGACGATCCCATATTCCTCCTTCATCCGACCGATCTGAAACACCTCGCAGCCGAGCCCCACCATGAGAGCCGCCCCAATATTGGGGTTTCCCGCGTAACCCCATTGCGTGCGCATGAGCGCGTCGAATCCCTCGCCTTTGGCGGCGATGCCGCAACCGGTGCCGTGGACGAGCGGGATGATGCCGTCGACATTCGGGTAGTCGGCGAGCATGTCTGACCGTTCGACCTCCTTCGCAATCAGTCGCGCGACGGTCGCGGAGCAATTCACCGAGGTCAGGACCGCGAGATAGTTGCGCGTCCCGACCTTGCCGTTTGCACGGTGAAAGCCCTGAAAGGTCGGCTGCTCCTCAATGGGCAGGATGTTCTCGCGACGCGTATCCTCGCCAAAATGATAGTCGCGCGCGAACTCTTTGACCGCGCAATTGTGCTCGTGCACCCATTCGCCCGCGGCGATCGGCCGAGAGGCGAAGCCAATGATCTGTCCGAACTTGCGGATAGCGGCGCCCTCTTCGATCCGAACCACCGCCATCTTGTGGCCCTTCGGTACGCGCTGCCGAGCAGCGACGCCTCCCGTCGGTTCAGCGCCAGCTGCAATGTCATCGATCGCGATGATCACGTTGTCCGAGGGGTCGAGGCGCAGAGCGCGTGGCGAGGTCATGATTGTCGTCTTTGGTTACGAGGGTTGCCTTACGGGGAGAAAAGTTCCGGCTGTCGCTTCGCGAGATCCTCGAGCCGCGCGGCCGTGATACTGAGGTGCTGCTTCATAGCGTCGCACGCGGCATTCGGATCTTCAGCCTCGATCGCAGCGGCGATCGCGGTATGCTCGTTCAGGCTGGCGCGAAGCTGCTCCGACGACAACATAGTCAGTCTGCGTGTTCTTTCCAGATGGACACGCAGAGACTCAAGGACATCAGCGGATCGCGCCTTTCCTAAGCGAGTGGTCAATATCTGGTGGAACGCCACGTCGAGTCCGTAAAACGTCGCTCGATCCTTCTCGGCGACCGCCGCGACTTGCTGCCTGACGTTGGCGGCGAGCGCATCCTTGTCGGCGCGGCTCATCCGGCGGGCGGCTTCGGCCGCGATCTCTCCCTCAAGGGCGCTACGGATGAACAGGCGCTCGCGCGCGTCGGCAAGCGAAATCCGCGCGACAAACGAGCCATGTTGTGGCGCAACGTCGACCAGGCGATCGTAGGCAAGGCGGCTGACGGCGGCGGAAACAGGAAAGCGGGAAACCTGGAGTTTTTCGCACAATCCGGTCTTGTCGATCAAACTCCCGGGCTCGAGCGCGCCGGAGAGAATCGCTTCCTTCAATTCGCCGTATACGGCGTCCGCCTTCGAATAGGCGCTCTTTGTCAAATCCTGCCCGCCGCTCAAAAACGAAGCGAGACGCTTCGCCTCCTCCCGCTAACATGTTAGAGGCTAGAGAGGCGGCGCGGCCACGTCAATCCTCAAACGCCCCGCCAAGAGGACGCCCATGCCGATGCTTGACTTGCGCGAGGAGACCACGCTGCCTGCGGACGGCTTCGCCGGCGCTCTGGCGGCTCGCGTTTGGCGCCCGGAGGTGAACGGTCCTTCGATCGTCGCGATCAGGCAGACGGGCGTCTTCGACGTCAGCGCCGCATTTCCCACCATGCGCGATCTTTGCGAAACGCCCTCGCCCGCCCAGGCGCTGCGTGCGGCGGAAGGTCCACGCCTCGGCACACTTAGCGACATTCTGGCCCACTCCGCGAACGATGGCCGAGGGTCGAACAGCCCGCGTTTCCTCGCGCCCATCGATCTGCAGGCGATCAAGGCGGCCGGTGTAACCTTCGCGGAATCGTTGCTTGAGCGCGTGATCGAAGAGCGCGCGCGAGGCAGCCGTGAAGGCGCGGCGAAGGCGCGCGAGGCGATCGTGAGCGTTCTGGGCGATGATCTCAGCGCTCTCAAGCCGGGCTCGCCGGCGGCGATGCGGCTCAAGGATGCGCTGGTCAAGGCCGGCGCCTGGTCACAATATCTGGAAGTCGGCATTGGCCCCGACGCAGAAGTGTTCACCAAGAGCCAGCCGATGTCAGCCGTTGGAATCGGCGACGACGCGGGGTTCCACAAGGCTTCCCTCTGGAACAATCCCGAACCCGAGGTCGCGCTCGCGGTCGCCTCCAGTGGCGCGATTGTCGGCGCGACGCTCGCAAACGACGTCAATCTGCGCGACTTCGAGGGACGCTCGGCGCTCCTGCTCGGCAAGGCGAAAGACCAGAACGCGAGTTGCGCGGTCGGTCCCTTCCTGCGCTTCTTCGACAAGACGTTCACGCTTGACGACGTGCGGAAGGCGACAATCTCACTCGTGGTCGAAGGCGAGGACGGCTTTCGTCTCGAGGGCGGTTCGTCGATGGCCAAGATCAGCCGCGACCCAAGCGACATCGCGGCACAGACAATCGGCGCGACCCATGCCTATCCGGACGGGCTCGTGCTTCTGCTCGGGACAATGTTTGCTCCGGTGGCCGATCGAGGCGCCCCGGGCATGGGTTTCACGCACAAGACAGGCGATATCGTCACGATCAGCGCGGAGAAACTCGGACGGCTCGTCAATCGCATGCGGCCATGCGAAGAGTGCGAACGATGGACGTTCGGCGTTGGAGCGCTGATGCGCAATCTGGCCCAACGGGGCTTGATTTAGACGCCCACACACCAGAATTGAGTCGTTAACCTAGGAAGAGAGCATGGGCGCGCACCAGAACTTTATCGCCGGAGAATGGGTCGACGGCTCGAGTGTCACTCGCGACATCAATCCGTCGAACACAAACGACCTTGTTGGCGAATACGCGCAGGCCGACGCAGCACAGACGAACGCCGCGATCGAGGCCGCCCATGCCGCGTTCCCGGCGTGGTCGCGGACGACCCCTCAGGAGCGGCATGACATTCTGCTGCGGGCCTCGACCGAGATTCTCGCCCGGCGAGAGGAGCTCGGGCGCCTGCTCTCGCGCGAAGAAGGCAAGACACTCGCGGAAGGCATTGGCGAGGCGACCCGAGCCGGACAGATCTTCGACTTCTTTGCTGGCGAAGTGTTGCGAATTCCGGGAGAGAAGTTCGCCAGTGTGCGGCCGAATGTCGACATCGAGGTCACGCGCGAGCCGCTCGGCGTCGTCGGCATTATCGCGCCTTGGAACTTTCCGCTCGCGATCCCCTCCTGGAAGATCGCGCCGGCGCTCGCCTATGGCAACACTGTGGTGTTCAAGCCCGCGGATCTCGTTCCCGGCTGCGCCCACGCGCTGTCTGAAATCATCGTCCGGGCCGGCGTTCCCAAGGGCGTGTTCAATCTCGTCGTCGGGCGCGGCTCGGTGGTCGGCCAGGCCATCCTCGACCACAAGAAGGTCGACGCCGTCACATTCACAGGCTCGGTTGCGACCGGCGCCAAGGTCGCGGCCGCCTGCGCGAAAGCCATGCGCCGGTTCCAGCTCGAAATGGGCGGCAAGAATCCGCTCGTCGTGCTTGCCGACGCTGATCTCAAGAGTGCGGTCGAATGCGCAGTCAACGGCGCCTATTTCTCAACCGGCCAGCGTTGCACCGCGTCGTCACGCATCATTGTCGAGGAGCCGATTTACCGGCGCTTCGCGGATGCGCTCACGGAGCGGATGCGCGGACTCGTCATCGACGACGCGCTGAAACCCGGAACACACATTGGGCCGGTGGTCGACGCGTCGCAGTTCGAGCAGGATCTGTCCTACATCGGGATTGGCCAGGGCGAAGGCGCGAAGCTGGCGCTGGGCGGCGAACGGCTCAATCGAGCAACTCCCGGCTTCTATATGGCCCCTGCCCTCTTCCTTGACGCCGACAACACGATGCGCATTGCGCGCGAGGAGATCTTCGGACCCGTCTCGGCGATGATTCCGGCGCGCGATTACGATCATGCTTTGGCGATCGCCAACGACACCGAGTTCGGTCTCTGCGCCGGCATCTGCACCACGAGCCTCAAGCACGCCTCTCACTTCAAGCGCAACGTTGAAGTCGGCATGGCCATGGTCAACCTGCCGACGGCGGGCGTCGACTATCACGCGCCGTTCGGAGGCCGCAAGGCTTCGAACCTCGGCGCGCGCGAACAGGGACGTTATGCGGCCGAGTTCTATACGACAGTGAAAACTTCTTACACGCAGCCGTGAGCGAGTGAGCGGCGGCTCGCTGGAACGATAACGACGATGATCATGATCTCCGGCGAGGCGCTGATCGATCTCATCCCCGATCCGGTCAAGGCCGGCGCCTACGACGCCGTCCTGGGCGGCTCGCCCTACAACGTAGCCATTGGGCTCGCTCGGCTTGGCGCCCCGACGGCCTTCATCGCGCGCCTTTCCGCGGACGGGAACGGCGAAGCGCTCGCCGGCGCCCTCGCTGCGAATGGGGTCGACCTGAGCTTCGTCGCGCGCGACATGCGCCCCTCGACACTCGCCTTTGTCATGCGCGGCACCGCCAAGACAGGCTCGCGCTATTCCTTCTACCTCGATGGGACGGCTTACGATGGCCCGTGGCCGTTTCCGACCGAATGGCCAAGCGCGGCGCGACACCTGCATGTCGGATCTTTCGCCGCCGTGGAGCGCCACGGACAATCGGTGGTCGAAGCGATGCGGCTTGCGTCCTCGCACGCGACTGTGAGCTTCGATCCCAACATCCGCCCTTTTGTCACCCCGGACCGCGGAGCAATCGGCCCGCTGGTGGAACGCCACGTTTCGCACGCTCGCGTCGTCAAGGCGAGCGAGGAGGATCTCGAATGGCTCTACCCAGGCCGCGGCCTTGAGGAGAGCCTTGCCTCCTGGGCGAAGGCCGGTCCGCGATTCTGTGTCGCGACGATGGGGGAGCGTGGCGCCCTGGCAATGCTCGGCAAGGAACGCATCGAGATTCCCGCGCCGCAGGTCGAGGTCGTCGACACTGTGGGCGCGGGGGACAGCTTTATGTCGGCGCTTCTATCGGCGATGGACCGCGACCATGCGCTTGGAGCCGAGGCGCCCGCGCCATCTCGAAGCGAACTCGAAAGGTGGCTCCGCTTTGCGGCGGCCGCCTCCGCAATCACCTGCACGCGCAAGGGCTCCGACCCGCCGACGCTCAATGAAGTCCAAACGGCGCTCGCGGCATGATTGGAAATCCGCGTCCGCGCTCACTAAGTAGTGAAGCGAAGATAACGAGCGTTGCGGGCGCCGAGCGACCGGTCTAAAATCGCGATCGAACACGAGTAGGAATCACCCTTATGGCGTCGAGTGACGCTCTGCCTGGTCCGCGCCGTCCGCGGCCGTTGTCGCCGCATCTCAGTATCTACCGGCTGACCATGACGATGGCGATGTCGATCGTCCATCGGATCAGCGGCGTCGCCCTCTACTTTGGCGTCCTGGTGCTGGCCTGGTTTCTCATCGCCGCTTCGGCCGACGCCTCGACCTTCGCCGTTTTCTCCGATTTTATCGGATCCTTCATCGGGCGCCTCGTCTTGTTCGTCCTCACTTGGGCGCTCTTCCATCACCTCGTCGGGGGCGTTCGTCATATCATTTGGGGCGCAGGCTATGGCCTCGACGCGCCATTGCGCGATCAGATGGCGTGGGCGACCTTGATCGGAGGGTTCGCGCTGACAGTTCTCGTGTGGATCATCGGCCTGGCGATTCGGTAGGGGAGCAAGCAATTGGCCGAGCATCCGAGCGATCTGCGCACCCCCCTCAGCAGGGTCCGGTTTCTCGGCTCCGCACGTATGGGAACGAGCGAGGCGTGGCTCATTCATCTGACCTCGCTCGCGCTCGTGCCGCTGACGATCAGCTTCGTGTGGCTGATGGCCGACCTCTTGCGCAAAGACTACAACGGCGTGCGAGCCGAGCTCACGCACCCGATTCCAGCGGTCCTGCTGCTGGCTTTCATTTTCGCCGGCATTGTCCATATGGAACTCGGCATGCGCTCCGTCATTCTCGACTATATCGGCGGTCGGCTGCGCGCTTGGGCGCTGGCGGCCAACACTTGCTTTGCCGCGCTTCTGGCGCTGGCCTGCCTCTACGCGACGCTGCGGGTCGCCTTTACCTGAGCAACCTGAAGAAGACGGACATCCATGGCGACCAATGGCTCTTCGGTGCAGAGCGCGCCGGCGCTCGGAGGCAAGGCCTATCCGATCACCGACCACACGTTCGATGTTGTTGTGGTTGGCGCGGGCGGCTCCGGGCTGCGAGCGAGCGTCGGCTGCGCCCAGGCCGGCTTGCGCACGGCATGCATCTCGAAAGTGTTTCCCACGCGCTCGCACACCGTCGCTGCGCAGGGCGGCATTTCGGCTTCGCTCGGCAACATGGGGCCGGACGACTGGCGCTGGCATATGTACGACACCGTCAAGGGCGCCGACTGGCTCGGCGACCAGGACGCGATCGAATACCTTTGCCGTAACGCGCCGTCCGCCGTCTACGAGCTCGATCATTGGGGCGTGCCGTTCTCGCGCACCGAAGAAGGCAAGATCTACCAGCGTCCATTCGGCGGAATGACGACAGACTATGGCAAGGGCATCGCGCAACGCACCTGCGCAGCCGCCGACCGCACCGGCCACGCCATCCTGCACACCTTGTATGGCCAGGCGCTCCGCGCGAAATGTCAGTTCTTCATCGAATATTTCGCCATCGATCTGATCCGCGACGCCGAGGGCGCGGTGCGCGGCGTCGTCTGTCTCAAGCTGGATGACGGAACGATCCATCGGTTCCGGGCTCAGACCACTGTGCTGGCCACCGGCGGCTATGGCCGCGCTTATTTCTCGGCCACTTCGGCTCACACATGCACCGGGGACGGCAACGCGATGGCGCTGCGCGCGGGCCTGCCGCTGCAGGATATGGAGTTCGTGCAATTTCATCCGACCGGGATCTATGGGGCAGGCTGCCTGATCACCGAGGGCGCGCGCGGCGAAGGCGGCTACCTGATCAATTCGGAGGGCGAACGCTTCATGGAGCGCCACGCGCCCTCTGCCAAGGATCTTGCTTCACGCGACGTTGTCAGCCGGGCGATGACGATGGAGATTCGCGAGGGCCGAGGCGTCGGCAAGGATAAGGACCACATCTACCTGCACCTCGACCACCTCGACCCCAAGGTGCTGCATGAACGGTTGCCCGGCATTTCCGAGAGCGCCCGGATCTTCGCGAGCGTCGATCTGACCAAGGAGCCGATCCCCGTCCTGCCGACCGTCCACTACAATATGGGGGGCATTCCAACCAACTATCACGGCGAGGTTTTGACCAAAATCAACGGCGATCCCGACGCGATCGTGCCGGGACTGATGGCGCTGGGCGAAGCCGCGTGCGTGTCGGTGCATGGCGCGAACAGGCTCGGCTCCAATTCGCTGATCGACCTCGTCGTCTTCGGCCGCGCCGCTGGCCTACGCGCCGCCGAGATGCTTAAGGCCGGCGACAAACAACCCGAACTCGCCAAGGACAGCCCGGACTTCGCGCTCTCCCGCCTCGACCGGTTCCGTAACGCCAAGGGCAAGACGCCGACCGCTGCGCTTCGCCTCGACATGCAGCGCGTGATGCAGGACAATTGCGCCGTCTTCCGTACCGGCGAAGTGCTCGCCGAGGGCAACGAAAAGATTCACGCCGCCTGGCGCGCCGGCGCCGACGTCTCGGTGACGGACCGCTCGCTCATCTGGAACTCCGATCTCATCGAGACGCTCGAATACGACAATCTGATCGTTCAGGCGGTCGTGACAATGGAGGGCGCTCTCAACCGCCTCGAGAGCCGCGGCGCGCATGCGCGTGAGGATTATCCCAAGCGCGACGACGTCAACTGGATGAAGCATACGCTGGCTTGGATTGATTCGGAGAAACAGACAGTCACGATCGACTACCGGCCGGTTCACACCTATACGATGAGCAACGACATCGGCTACATCGAGCCTAAGGCGCGGGTGTACTAAGGCGTCGCTTGCGGGCCGGGAGATCTTCGGGAATTGGATAAGCCCTTATGGTTCAGCTGACGCTCCCCGAGAACTCGCGCATCAAGCCCGGCAAGACCTGGCCGAAGCCTACCAGCGCGAAGAAAACAACGGAGTTCCGCATCTATCGCTGGAACCCGGACGACGGCGCCAATCCGCGCATCGACACCTATTTCGTCGACCGCGACGATTGCGGGCCGATGGTTCTTGACGCGCTCATCTGGATCAAATCCAAGATCGATTCGACGCTCACATTCCGCCGCTCCTGCCGCGAAGGCATCTGTGGCTCGTGCGCAATGAACATCGGCGGGGCCAACACCCTCGCCTGTACGCGCGGCATCGACGACGTCGCGGCGCCGGTGACAATTTATCCGTTGCCTCATCAGGAAGTGGTCAAGGACCTCGTTCCCGATCTCTCGGTCTTCTACGCCCAGCATGCTTCGATCGAGCCGTGGCTGAAGACCGTCAGTCCAGCGCCGGAGAAGGAATGGCTGCAGTCGCCCGAGGACCGCTCGAAGCTCGACGGTCTCTACGAGTGCATCCTGTGCGCCTGCTGCTCGACCTCGTGCCCGAGCTACTGGTGGAACGGCGACCGCTATCTCGGCCCGGCCGTCCTGCTGCAAGCCTATCGCTGGCTTATCGATTCCCGCGACGAAGCGCAGGGCGAGCGGCTCGACAATCTTGAGGATCCGTTCCGCCTCTATCGCTGCCACACGATCATGAACTGCGCGCAGACTTGCCCGAAGGGCCTGAATCCCGCCAAGGCGATCATCCACATCAAGGAGATGATGGTGGAGCGGCGACTGTGAAAGGCCGGGTTCGATGCGAGCCACAATAAGATCCAGGCCAATAACTTCGATTTCTCTGGTTTAACGCCCGAATCGGGAACTTTCGGATGGTTTACAGCGTTGACACACGCTGACCCAAAACCATTGGCTAGAATCGGTCAATTGGGCGTGCGACGATCACGCTGAAGCGCTGGTGTGACGACAGCTGTCATTGCAAACTTGCCCACTTGAGATCCACACTTTTTCAAAATTGAGGCGGAAACGACAGGAGGCCGGAATGACCAAGACAACAGCGGCGAAAGAAACTCACACGCAAACGGCCAAGGAGGCCCACCTACGCGAGCGCCTCAGCACGCCTTCGGACCTCAAACCGGAAGCGACGAGAGACATCTCGGCGGCGCTGGCCGGACTCCTCGCCGATGTCTTCGCACTCTATATGAAGACAAAGAACTTTCACTGGCACATGAGCGGACCCCATTTCCGCGACTACCACCTGCTTTTGGATGAGCACGGCGACCAGATTTTCGCCATGACCGACCCGATGGCGGAGAGGGCGCGTAAGATCGGAGGCGCTACGTTACGCTCGATAGGCGACATTTCCCGGCGCCAGCGCCTTCTCGACAACGACGCCGACTATGTCGATCCAAAGGACATGCTGGCGGAGTTGCGCGACGACAACAAAAGCCTGACCAAGAGCCTGCGCGAGGTCCACAATGTGTGCGATGAGTACGGCGACGTCGCGACCGCGAGCCTGCTCGAAGTCTGGATCGATGAGACGGAGCGGCGGACCTGGTTCCTGTTTGAAGCGACCCGAGGCGCCCCGGGGCAGAACGACTGAACCAACGGGCGGAGCGAGCGCTTGACCTATCCGTCCAAGGATACCCGGACGCCGCTGGCGGCGCTCGATCGCTGGGCGGCATCGATCAGGCGCGCGCATAGGATCGCCTCGTCCAGATTGCCTCTGCCGCCCCCGGCCGCGGCAGTCAGAAAATCGACGGCGACTTCGCCGAACCAATCGGGATGATGCGACCCCTCCGACAGGGACGGCGGGCAGGGCCAGCGGCGCTCCTGCGCGTTCGACTTCAAGACCACAGAATCGCCAACGACGCGGATCTCGCCGTGATCACCATCGATCTCGATCGTGTTCGCGCGTTCCTCGGCGGCCCAGGTCAAAAAGATGTTGCTCACGCCCTCGGCGGTTTCCAGATCAACGCTCGCGGTGTCCTCTAACGGATGCTGGAGGAAGCGGCGCGTTTCAAGCCGCGCGGCGACGCCAACAGGAATGCCGGCCCAGCGCACCACGCAATAGAGCGCGTGCCAGCCGTGATCGAACAGGATGCCGCCGCCGGCCATCGCCGGATCGACGCGCCAGTTTGTGACGCCGTCAGCACTGACGGCGATCGCCGGTTGCGTTCTCAGCGTCCGCCAGCGGACGGATCGCACCGCGCCGATTGCGCCCTCGTCAACCAGAGCCGAAACCTTGCGGCAGATCGGCGCCTCGAGCCAATTATGCACCGTGTGCAGGACACGGCCAGCGCGCGCAGCGGCCCCTGCCATACGCTTTGCGTCCTCGATCCGCGTGACCAGCGGCTTTTCGCTGAGCACGTGAAGGCCCCCGTCGAGCGCCCGCTCGATCAGCGCCGCATGACTGCCCGGCGGCGCACAGATGTCGACGAAGTCGAGCTTTTCGCTGGTGAGGAGATCATCGACGGTTTCATACCACCGGCCATCGGGACAGGCGGCGAGAAACGCCTCGCGACGCGACGTAGCGGCGTCAGTCGCAGCGACAATCCTCACGTCGTCCCCGGCCCGCCATCCCGGCAGGTGGCCGTTGGCCGCGACGTTGCCGAAACCGATGAACGCGCCTTTGAGCACTTCTCTGCTCAGTCGAGCCCGAACCGGTGCGCGATCGCGGCGAAGGACTGATCGAGGATATCGACTCCGCGCAACGCTTCATCTTCGGTGATGACGAGAGGCGGGTTGATGCGAATGACATTGGAGTAGGACATTGTGATGAGGCCGCGCTCCAGCGCCTCATGGAAGAGGGCGCGCGTGATCGTCTTATCCAACGGGGCTTTGGTCTTGCGGTCGGCCACCATCTCGACGCCGATGAGCAGACCGCGCCCGCGCACATCGCCGATGAAGCGGTATTTTTCCTGCACCTTCTTCAGGGCTTCGAGCATGATTCTTCCGACGCGCGCCGAATTCTCGACGAGCTTGTCCTCGAGGATCGCCTCGACCGCGCCGAGCCCCGCCGCGGCAGCGAGCGGATTGCCGCCATAGCTCGACGAACTGCCGCTTGGCTCGCCGAAGGGCGTCGCCGACATGCGCTCGAGCGACGAAGCGACGGCGCTCAAGGGAAAGCCGCCGCCGATGCCCTTGCCGATCGTCATGATGTCGGGCTTCAGCCCAAAGTGATCGGAGGCCCACATCCTGCCGGTGCGGCCGAAGCCGACCAGAATCTCGTCGGCGATGAGAAGCGCGCCGGTCTCGGTCGCGATCTCGCGCACCGCGTGAATGAAGTCGTCGGGCGGAATCACGTTGCCGGCCGTGCCCTGCATCGGCTCGATGATGATCGCCGCGAGCTCGCCCTGCGTGTCGTTCTTGATGACGTTGCGCAGGTGCTCGGCGCAGGCCAGGCCGCACGACGGGTGCTGCAGATTGAACGGGCAGCGGTAGCAGTTCGCATAGGGCGAATGATGCATGCCCGGAGGAAATGGCCCCTGATGGTTGCGATAGCCTCCGCCCAGCATACCGATAACGCCCTGGCTCTTGCCATGGAAGCCGCCCCAGAAGCCGATGAACTCGAACTTCTTGGTCACCGACTTGGCAAGCCGGAACGCCGCTTCGACCGCCTCGGCGCCGCCAGAAAACAATTGCAAATGAGTGAGCCCCTCCGGCAAGAGCGAGGCGACGAGACTAAGGAAGCGCGCCCGCGTCTCAGTCGTGAAGCTGCCGAAGGTGATGCGGTCGAGCTGCTCCTTGATGCGCTTCACATAGTGCGGGTGGCTATGGCCGATGCTGCCGACGGCGATGCCTGCGATGAAGTCAAGATATTCGTTGCCGTCGACGTCGGTGATGGTGCAGCCCTGGGCGTGGTCGACGACGATCTGCGAGAAGAGCGCAATCGACTGCAGGCCCGGCGCCATCGCCTTGGCCTCTTGATCGAAGATCGCCTTGGATTTGGGGCCTGGCACGGCGCGGCGTTTAAACGCCTTGTTCGGGGATGGAACTTCGTTCAACGGATCAATTCCTTGTTGAGGCGACCAAGCGCGGGCGCCGCTGGAAGCGCTCGGTCAGGCAATCGGCGATCGCCTGCGCAGCGCGATCGCGGTAAAGCGCGTAGCTCGGCCACGCGTTGAGGTCGATGATCATCGGCTCGCCATTGGCTTTGATAACGGCGTCGCCGCCAAAGACCTCAAGCCCGAGCGCGGCCGCAGCGTCGAATCCCGCCTTGCTCAGGCGAGCGGGATCGAACGCATGACCCAGCATTCCCTTGTCACGATGATAGAACCATTGGAACCAATTGGCGTCCCTGGTCCCCGCGGCATTTCGCACGCCGTAGAATTTGACGAGGTCGCCCGGCACGTGCTCCTGCGCGATGACGAACGGAATGTCCCGCTCCGCGAAACGGCTGAGTGCATCGCGCCATCCGACCTCGGACGCCGCATAGAGGACGTCGTCGGTTTGTGTCGCGTGAAAATCGTAGCGCTTGATCCAGGCGCAATCGGCCGGCCGCGGCGTGTTCGCGTCGGCAGCGACGATCCAGCTCGTCGGCGCCGCCACACGGTTGCGCGCGAACAGTTCGACCATGCGGTGGCGGTAGGTGTTGCGAATCGCAGTCGTCGTGTTCACGACAATAGCGCCCGCCTTTTCCATCGCCGCCAGGCGGTCCAGGACCGTTCCGCGCTCGCACATGACGAATAGATTCGCCCCAGGCGCTTGAATCATGGCGTCGGCGGTGATCAATTCGACGTTGAAGCCCCGCTCCGTCAAAGCCTCGCCGACCCGCCTCATGATCGCGGCGTCGTCATCGACGCGCCCGGGCGAGTGGCTCGGCTCGCGCAGCACGCCGACGCAGCTGGGTCCAGTGTTCATGCGCCGGCGTTCTCGCGCCAGCGAAGTCCGGCCTGCTCCGCGGCAAGGACGTCGTGCACGCGATCAATATCAAACACGAGAGGCAGAACGACGCCATAAACGGGTCGACCTTGGTCGACCAACCACTTGAGATAGGCGCGCAGACGGTCGAAAGGCGCGTCGGCCTCCGCGCCTCGAGACGCTGGAAGCCGGTAAAGGCCGGCCGTGACATGGCTGCCTTGGTCGCCGCCCAACCGAAGAACGCGCCCCTCGTCGTTCAGAATCGCCCATAACGGACTATCGTCGTCCACATGGTCAGTCAGGCCGAGCACGACCGCGTCATCCGGAAAGCTCCCGGCCGAGCTCACAAAATGCTGAAAGGCGGCCGCCGGCATGATCGCGTCCACTGTCGTAATGAGCGCCGGGGCGCCGGCAAGTCGGCCGGCGACAATCTCAAAGCTCGCGTAGGATGACGGCGTCGTGCGCACGATGAGGTCGAGATCCAAGTCGCGACAATGCTCGGTGAGCCAATGCCGACAATCATCGCTGCCTTCGTTGATGATAATGGTCGCATGATGGATGCCGGCCGCGCGAAACCGATCAAGGGCGTGGCCAATCAAGGGGCGTCCATCGACCGGCGTCATCGGCTTGCTGACGCGATACCCGTCGGCGCGCAGGCGAGTTCCGTGTCCAGCGGCAATGATTCCCCCGCGCGGGACAAGAGATTGTTGCGCGGCAGTCATGTCAGAATGTCGAGGAGATCCGGCAGCTCAGTCACGGCGGCAAGAACGGACCGGTTTCCAGCGCCATCGCGTTCAGCAGCCTGCACGTCTTCCGGCGCGATCCATATGAAGCGCATGCCAGAACGCCGGGCGCCCTCATAATCGCGCCGCAAGGAATCGCCAACCATTACGCTCGTCTCCGGCGCCGCATGCAGCGCCGTGAGTGCAGCCTGAAAAATCGTCGGGTCTGGCTTTTCGGCGCCGACGCGCTGACTGTCCGCCATCGCTCCGAACAGAGGAGCCAGACCCGAGCTTTCGCATGCGCCTTCGAGATTGCCATAAAAATTGGACACCACGCCAAGCCGATAGCGCTCGCTGAGCGCCTCGAGTACCGGGCGATTGCGGGCGAAAGCGGCAGACATTTCGGACAGGAAGCGTGAAGCAACGCGGCGACCGCGATCGCCATCAATCTCACGCTCGCTCGTTCCGCCGCCGCGGCGCGCCAATTCGGCCTCTAGATTGGTCGTCAACGCGCCGACCGTTTCCTCAAGACCCGTCGCCGGCGCAAGCGCGCCGACAAGCGCGTCATCGGCTGCATAGAACGCCGGCGCAAAAGCGTCGGCTGAAAGGTCCAGCCCCTCGCTCCGATAGAGAGCATGGAAGCGCTCCTTCCACGCCACCCCGTCGGAATCGAGCGTGCCGCCAAAATCGAACAGAACCGTTTCAATCGCTTGCACTACGAGCGGCCGTGGCCCGCAACTTTTGCGCTGTTCGACGCTTCCCCGGGGAGATCGAAAGGCGCGCCTTCGATGAAGGCGTTGCACGCGTCATACGCGACGCTGTCGCGGAACTGGCGCGGCGGGGTTTTCATGAAATAGGCCGACGGCGCTTCGAGCGGCCCGCCTATCCCGCGCTCCAATCCGAGCTTGGCGCAACGCAAAGCGTCGATGACGACGCCGGCGCTGTTCGATGAATCCTGCACCGACAGCCGGAGTTCGATCTCGAGCGGCGCGTCACCGAAGCCGCGCCCCTCGAGGCGAATGAAAGCGATCTTGTTGTCATGCTGCCAGGGAATATAGTCGGAGGGGCCGACGTGGATATCCGCGTCATCGAGCCGCTCGTCGAGCTGCGACTGGACGGATTCCGTCTTGGAAAGCTTCTTCGACTTGAGCCGCTTGCGC
>DATCEJ010000669.1:0-6661 GCA_036510135.1 Roseiarcus sp.
CGGGAGGGGAAGTCGGGGATGAACTCATAGCCGCCTCCCGTCTCCGGACCGTAATCGCCCGCGATGACGATGTCGCGCAGACGCGCCATCTCCTCGGGCCCGAAGGTCACCGGCCTCGCCGCCCCCATCTTGACCCCGGTCCAGCCGTTGTCGTTGTGGGAGGCGGTCACCATCGCGACCGCGGGCGTATCGAGAGCGAACTGGGCGAAATAGGCCATCGGCGTGAGCGCGAGCCCGATGTCGCGCACCTGCGCGCCCCCCGCCATCAGCCCCGCGGTCAGGGCCAGCTTGACCGAAGCCGAATAGCTTCGGAAGTCGTGGCCGACGACCACCTCACGCGCGACGCCCATTTCCTTGAGGAGGCGCGCGAGGCCGAGTCCGAGCGCCTGGACGCCCATCAGGTTGATCTCTTTTTCGAACAGCCAACGCGCATCATATTCGCGAAAACCGGTCGGTTTCACCATCGGTTGCGATTCAAATGCGTATGTATTGGGGGAAAGTTTGGGCTCAGGCTTGGGGAACAAGAGGGGCCTCAGACGACGGGGACGCAAGGCGCGGCGCTTGGGCTGCCGGCCGCATGCGGGGCTTAGAGGACCGGAATGGTCGAAGCAACCGGCCCCATCCCACCGTCATGCGGCGCTTGAACCCGAAGGCGTGAACTGTTAAAACCTGCCGTGTCGTCCTATTGAAGGCGGAGCGAGCGTTTTGGCTGCCCGTAAGGACAAGACATCTCTCAATAATTTCGGGACGAAACGAACGGGCCGAGCGCCGACCGAGGCCGTGAGGTTCGGCGCGCTTTTGTTGATGGAGTTCGACTGTGAATTTTTCCGACCTGCGCTCCACCGGCCCCCTCGCGGTCTTGCGCCGCGAGCTCCGGCCCTTCTTCGGAGAATTGCGCCGCCTCTATTTCATTCATGTCTGGGGAATGGAGATCGGGCCCGAATGCCGGATTTCTTTTTCCGCCAGATTGGACAAGAGTTACCCGCGCGGCATCCATATCGGCGAAGGGACGGCGATCAACTTCGGCGCCTGCATCCTCACCCACGACACCCCGCGTGGCGTTCACGCGGATACCTGGATCGGAAAAGACTGCAATATCGGCGCGAACAGCCTCATCATGCCGGGGATCCGTATTGGCGACAATTGCGTGGTCGCGGCGGCAAGCGTGGTGATGAAGGACGTGCCGTCGAATTGCCTGGTCGCCGGCAACCCCGCTCGGATCATGGAAAAGGGGATTAGAACCCGCCGATTGGGCATTATCGATCGCACGGTCCGCGCGGACTTCGGGGCAGCTCCGCCCGTATCCAACGAAGCGGCTCCCGAAAAAGCGGCTTCGTGAAGCCGACCGCCGTTTGATTTGCAGGCGTGAACCCATGACCGTCATCGATCTTAGCGGCCGCGTGGCCATCGTGACCGGCGCGTCGCGCGGCATCGGACGAGCCGCGGCCGAAACTCTGCTCCAGGCAGGGGCTACGGTCGTGCTCAACGCTCGCGCCTCCGATGAGGCATCGGCGAGCTTCGCCGAATTGCAGAAAGCCTATCCTGATCGCGTGACGGCGGTTTACGGGTCCGTCGCGGAGAGCGCCACCGCGACCGCGCTCATCCAGAGCGCCATGAAGCACAAGCGCCTCGACATCCTCGTCAACAACGCCGGCATCCTTCGGGATAAGCTCATCGGCATGATCTCGGACGCCGAGATCAATGCGCTGTTCGACATCAACATCATCGGATTGATCAAGATCACCCAGCTTGCCGCGCGGTTGATGTCTCGACGCAAGAGCGGGTCGATCATCAACATCTCGTCAATCGTCGGCAGACGAGGAAACAGCGGTCAGATGGTCTATTCCGCGACAAAAGCCGCCGTCATTGGCGCGACGTTTTCCGCAGCTAAGGAGCTGGGCCCGATGAACATTCGCGTCAACGCGGTTGCGCCTGGACTGATCCAAACCTCGATGATCGCGGCCATCCCTGACGAGAAACGCAAGAGTCTCGAGTCGCAAATCGCGATGGGCCGGGTTGGCGCCGCGCAAGATGTCGCCGATACGATCTTGTTTCTCGCCTCTGACCTTTCGTCCTATGTGACGGGTCAGATCATCGGCGTTGACGGCGGCCTCATCGTATGACGCGGGTTGAGAAGCGCCAATGAATCAGTCGCGTTCACAATTGCAATGAACGACTTGGACCTCTCCTGCGGCGGACTTCTTCCGCTCATCTCGCGCCTCGAGGCATCGCCGGCGGTCTATGACGATCGCAGCGACAGCTGGCTGACGCGGGAAGAGCTTCGGACTGCGAGTCTTGATCTGGCCAAGAAGATCGCCTCTGACCAAAAGCGTCTGGTCTTTCTGCTCTGTGGCCTTAATTCTGAAACGATCATCGGTCTTCTTGCGGCGGCGGCGGCAGGCCATGCGACCGCGCTGGTTGATCCGGCGCTGCCTGAACACCTGATGAAGGGTCTCATCGAGTCTTATCAGCCTGAGCTCGTTCTAGGGCCGCGTGGCTCTGCTCAGAAACTGCCCGACCTGGGAAGCGACACGGCAGCCCCGGGCTCGGTTCAATCTGGCGCGGGCGGCGTCGAATGGATCGCAAGGGAGGGCTGGTCGTCGTTTCCCCCCATCGACCCAGCCTTGCAACTGCTTCTGTCCACATCGGGGACGACCGGCAGCCAGAAATATGTGCGGCTGACGCGTGACGCCGTCGTCGCCAACGCGCGCCAGATCGCTCAGGCGCTGGCGATCGACGACGGAAGCGTCGGCATCGCCCATTTGCCCCTGCATTATTCCTACGGGCTTTCCGTTGTCACGTCGCATCTGACATCCGGTGGCCGGCTTTGTCTCATTAACGATTCGATCACTTCGCCGAGCTTCTGGTCGAAAATCGGGAGCGTCGGCGGATCGCATTTCCCTGGCGTCCCTTTTCACTATGTTGCGCTCGCGCGCCTCGGCTTAGGCATGGCGCCCGACTGCGTTAAGGTCTTCACCCAGGCCGGAGGCGCGCTCGACCTTCGCGTTCAGACGAAGGTTCGGGAATGGGCGGCGCAGCGGGGCAGCCAGTTCTTCGTCATGTACGGGCAAACCGAGGCTTCGCCACGCATGGCGATTCTGCAGCATGCCGATCACGCTCGCAAAGCAGGCTCAGTGGGCGTCGCGCTGGCTGGCGGCCAGTTCTCGATCGTAGACGAGAACGGCGCGATGCTGCCGGCCGACGCGGTCGGGACCGTGGCCTATGAGGGCCCGAACGTCATGTTGGGTTACGCCATGTCCAGGGCCGACCTCGGCAAGGGCGACGAGATGAGGGGCCGCCTCGAGACCGGCGACCTTGGACGACTGGACGCGGAGGGGTTTCTTTACCTGACCGGCCGCACCAAGCGTTTCGCCAAGATCGCCGGCTATCGCCTCGGACTGGACGAGATCGAAAGGGAACTGTTCTCAGTCTGCCCGGTCGCCTGTCTCGACCTTGGAGAGAAAATTGCGGTTGCGCACGAGCAGGAGTCAGAGACGGCGCTCAAGGCTCGCGTCCGCGAGCTCGCCGACACTTACAAGGTGCCCTCCTCGAGCTTTGCGTTGCGCAAGGTCACGCAAATTCCGCGTGCGTCGAGCGGCAAGATCGACTATGCGCGACTGAAGGATCTCGTGAGTGTTTGAGCGTCTCCTCAGCCAGCCGCCCTATTCGCTGAAGCAATCCGACAAGGAGCCGCTTCTGCTCGAGGGATTGAACGAGCTGACGCGCCATCATTACGAGAAGAGCCCCGAATATAAGCGGATCATCGATGCGGCCTGGGACGGCCTTAAGGCCTACGGCTCGATCGCCGATGTTCCTTATCTGCCGGTCAGCCTGTTCAAGGAAATGGAACTGAAGAGCACCGCGCTTCCGGCGATGGTCATGCGCTCGAGCGGCACCACCGGACAGCGAACGAGCCGTATCATTATCGACAACGAGACGGCGCGACGTCAGTCGGAGGCGCTGGTGGCGTCATTCCGTCCTATCCTCGGAAGCCGCCGTCTGCCGTTCCTTGCCATCGACACCAAGGACGTGATCAAGCCAACCGATCTGACGGCGCGAGGCGGCGGCGTGTTGGGCATGATGAAGTTCGGCGCCAAGACGGCCTTCGCCCTCGATTCGCAACTGGACTTGGACAAGGAGCTTGTTGAGACTTTTGTCCGCGCGAACGGCAGCGAGCCGTTTCTCATTTTCGGCTTTACCTTTCTCGTCTGGGACAAGCTCTATCGGGCGTTCGCCGACGGCGAGGTCGATCTTTCGAACGCGATCCTCATTCATTCGGGCGGCTGGAAAAAACTCGAGGCGCAGAAAGTCTCGAACGCCGAGTTCCGAGCCGCGCTCAAGCGACGGTTCAATCTAACCAACATCTTCAACTTCTATGGCTTCGTCGAGCAGATCGGGTCTGTCTTCATCGAAGGCCCCGACGGATTGCTCTATCCGCCGAACTTCACCGACATCATCATCAGGAGACCCCACAGCTGGGAGCCCGCTGAGGTTGGCGAAGAGGGCGTCATCCAGGTTGTCTCGCTGCTGCCCCGATCCTATCCCGGCCATAGCGTGCTGACCGAGGACATGGGCGTCGTTGCGACGATTGACGCCGGGGCTGGCGGCCGTTTCGGCAAGGCGATCCGTGTTGTCGGCCGCGCCCCGAAGACTGAACTCAGGGGCTGCAGCGACGTGATCGCCGCGTGATGGTAAGGCGCGGCATGTCTAAATTGACCCAACCCCGTCATTGCGAGCGAAGCGAAGCAATCCAGGGGAACGCGGGCGCCCTGCGGCCCCTGGATTGCTTCGTCGCTACGCTCCTCGCAATGACGACGGCTGTCCGACCTCGTGGCGGCGGGCTCGGTGCAGGGACACAATCATGACCGACGTGCTCGCTTACAGCGTCGGCGCGCGCGACCCCGCAGTCGAGGAGAGCGCGCTCCTGTCGAAGCTCGACACGGCCCGCTTACAGCTTGCCGCGCCGTTCGCTTCGGAGCGTGTCGATTTGATCGCGGGCGTCGCTGAAACTCTTCTTGGGTCCCGACGGTCCACCGCCTCCGGCCCCGCCGCTCATTTCGCCTTCTGGACCCGCCGCGCGGCGCTCGCCAAAATCGCCGCGAACTTCGCGGCGCGCGTGCCGAGCCATGCGCTGGCGCGGCCGCGCGGCCTCGTCTTTCATCTGCCGCCGCAGAATGTCGAGACTGTCTTCCTCTATTCCTGGGTGCTTTCCTATCTGGCCGGCAACGCCAATATCGTGCGCCTGCCGCAAGCGATCAGTACGCGAATGCGCGCCATCGTCGATCTCTTCCTCGAGCGGCTTGAGGCCGCGGGCGAGGACTCGCAATTGTTCGTTCACTACCCGTCGCAGAACGACCTTGGGGCAAAGATCTCCGCCAAGAGCGACGCGCGCGTTGTCTGGGGCGGCGACGCCAAGGTCGCGCTGTTCGCTCCCCTGCCCTTGCGCAACGGCGGAAAGTCGATCTGGTTCGGCGACCGGTTTTCGTTTTCGACGGTCAACGGCGCCGCCCTCGACAGGCTGGACGAGGCCGCCCTTCGGGCGCTCGCCAAGAAACTCCACAACGACGTGTTCGTCTTCGACCAGATGGCCTGCTCGTCCCCACATGCGCTCTATGTCGTCGGCGACGCCGCGGCGCATTCCGCCGGGGTCCGGCGCCTCCTCGACGCATCGGCGCTCGAGTGGGCAATGGATGATCCCGCGGGCCGGATCGGGCACGCGATCGGCAAGATGACAGCCGCGTTCTACGCCGCGGGCACCGGACGGGCTTCGTCGGTCAACTGGCAAAATACGAACCTGACCAGTTTCGTGGCGAAAGCGCCCGAGCGTCAGGATTTGCGGGTGGGCGGAGGATTTCTCAGCGTCGTCTTTGTCCGTTCGCTCGACGAGGTCGCAAGCTTCATTCGGGAGAGCGACCAGACGATCACCTATTTCGGCTGGGAACGCGGCGAGGTCGAAGCGGTCGCAGCCTCCCGGGTGGGCCCTGGCGTCTCGCGCTGGGCGCCGATCGGGACCGCGCTCGACTTCGATTTCATCTGGGACGGCTACGATATCCCGTTCGAGCTGACGCGGCTCATTCGCGTTTCCTGAGGCGCGTCCTTTTTCCACCCCTCCGGAGGTGGGGAGTCGACGCCAAACTAAGGGTTGACGGGAAATTCCTTGGCCAGGGTCTGCAAGAGGAAATTCTGCATTTCGGGGTCCGGGCTGCCGATGAACTGCTTTGCTTTTGGTGACTGTCCACGCCCCTGGCGCAAGCCCCAGATCTGCTTGTTTTCGTGATCAATCGCAAAGACGAGATTGTTGTCGTAGCAGTCATGGGGCCGGCACGTATGGCCGACGACGAGTTCGCGTCCCGCAGCGTCCGTCGCGACAAGCGCAGTGCTGGGGCCGCTCATGTCCAGCACCCAGGACTTCTCCTGCCTGGGAACCTTTGCCTTCGCCACCGCGGATTTCCAGGCGGACGAGACGCCTGGCTGTTTCATGATGTCCCAGGGATAAAGCTCCTTGCCGCCGAGCTTCCACCCCTCAGCCTCGGCCGAGGTCGACATCGCCATGGCGAAAACAACCATCACCTGAATCAGCCTGTTGTGCATCTGAAAAGCTCGCGTCTCGTGACCGACGATGCGGTGTTTCACAGCCGGTCGTGCAAAGCAACGCCGGGCG
>DATCEJ010000670.1:0-4779 GCA_036510135.1 Roseiarcus sp.
GACTCGCTGCCTATCGACGAATCCTACCGGAATCAAGACGCTTACTCAATCCGGGCGGTTGGCTGGCCACGGAACTCGGCGCGGGTCAAGCGATCGACGTGAGTGCAATCGCTAACCGGTGTGGCTTTACCGACGTCGTGATTTACCAGGACCTTGCCGGCGCCAGCCGCGTCGTGGCCGCTCGCGCCTAAGGCTAGCTGATCGACGTCACGCGGTGTCGCTAAAAAATGGAAGACGCGGCCGAGGGGGGCGGCCGCGTCTTCTCTATCCGGGGCTCAATGACCCCGGTACTACTCGGCGTCCTCGTGGTCGTGTTCGCCCATATGGTGGTGCATCATGTCCATGGCGAACCGCGACCGTTCTGGCATCAGCATGCGTCCAAGCATGCCAAACTTATGCTTCTGCGACTCGTCGAGGCTGTCGTACAGCGGCTTGGCGGCGTCGGCGATCTTCTTAACGTTCGTTGCGCCCTGCGATAAGCGGTCGGCCATGGCTTCGAGATGGTCGATGGGAGACATGCGCTCGCCCTGAGCGCGCATCCGCATCATCTGACCCATAGCGTCAATGCGCGACTTGTCAGCGTCCTTGACCGCGGACTCGAACGGGGCCCAAAGCTTTTCCTGGTCGGATGTCAGTCCGAGGCCAGCCTTCATGCCGGTGAGCTTGGCGTCCAGCATCGTCTCGCGATCGGCCGTCCACTGTTGCATGCGGTCGGCGCGTGAAGCCTGCTGATCGCCCTCCGCAGCCCGCGCAAGGATGGGAGCGGATAGGGAACCTGCGATAAGCGCTGCAACGAGTATTCGTTTCATCATCCCTGTCCGTCCACAGAAGGTGACTGCTCCTGACATGGATTTCAAATGAACTCGGCGTAATGAAGGCGTTTGCCGTCGGCAGAGATTTGTGGTTAGCGCGCGCTTAACGTGCTTGGCTGAGTCAACGTCCAAAGACGCATCGTTTTTGGTGGGAGCGAGAATGAACGAGTCTGTGCTGAATATGCTTTCTGATCGTCTGGCCGCGGGCGGGCAGGCTTTGTGCGCCTGGGTCACCATGAATGAACCTGCCGTCGCTGAGGCTCTAGCGCGGGAAGCGTTCGACGCAATTGTGATCGACATGCAGCACGGCGCTGTCGACTTCGATGGCGCCGCGCGTTCGATCCTACGCGTCGCGCTTGCGGGCAAACCGACCATTGCTCGCGTGCCGATCGGTGCATTCGCCTTGGCCAGCCAGCTGATGGACTCCGGGGCCTGCGGAATCCTTGCGCCAATGATCGACAGCGGCGAGGATGCGCGACGCTTGGTTGAGTCCGTCAAATTCCCGCCGCTCGGGCAGCGCTCCTGGGGCCCGCGCGCCGCGCTGCCGCTCAGCGGCCTGGACGCTTCTGCCTACCTTAAGGCTGCCAACGCGATGACCCAGGCGATCGCGATGATTGAGACCCGCGCCGCCTTGGACGCGCTCGACGACATTCTGAGCGTCGAAGGTTTGGATGGCGTGTACGTCGGACCCTCGGATCTTTCCATAGCCTTGACCGACGGGGCGAGCGTCGAGCCGCGTGGCGCCGCGGTCATGAGTGAGGCGCGGCGGGTCGTCGAGCGCGCCAAGGCGCACGGAAAATATGCTGCAATGTTCTGTTTCGACGGCGCCGACGCACGAGCGATGCAGGCGCTCGGATTTCAGCTATGCACCATTTCGAGCGACCAGACGCTGCTGCGCGGCGTGGCGCGGAGCGAACTTGCCGCCGCACGCGCCAGATGAGCCCAAGTAAGGCCGCCGCCACTGGAAAAATCGCCTTCAACACCAATATATTGTAAACGCGGGCTTGGCTGGGCGCGAGCGCTGCGGCGAGAGTCGCCGGACCCCGAAAAACGTGCATTTGCAGGTCCGACAGGATAAGGTGTGAAAATCGCGAATCGCGGTTGCGCTGCCGGTCCAGCCCATCACGAAAAGGCTCTGATTTTGGACGAAGAAGGCAAGGACCTGGCTAACGGCGCCAAGGCCGCCAGCGAGAGCTATGGCGCGGATTCGATCAAGGTGTTGCGTGGCCTGGACGCCGTGCGCAAGCGGCCGGGCATGTATATCGGCGACACCGATGACGGCTCTGGCCTCCACCACATGATCTACGAGGTCGTCGACAACGCCATCGACGAGGCGCTGGCCGGCCACGCGAAGCTCGTGACCGTGACCCTCAACGCCGACGGCTCGTGCACCGTCACCGACGACGGGCGCGGGATTCCGACCGGCATCCACGACGAAGAGGGTGTGTCGGCCGCTGAAGTCATCATGACGCAGCTGCATGCGGGTGGGAAATTCGACCAAAACTCCTACAAGGTCTCCGGCGGACTGCACGGAGTCGGCGTTTCGGTGGTCAATGCGCTGTCGACGCGCCTCGTGCTCCGCGTTTGGCGCGACGGGCTCGAGCACCGCATCGAATTCGCGGGAGGCGACGCTGTCGCGCCGCTCAAGGTTGTCGGACCTGCGCCGATCGCCGACGGCAAGCCGAAGCGTGGCACCGAGGTCACGTTCACGCCATCGACTGAAACGTTCACCATGGTCGAGTTTGACTACGCGACCATCGAGCACCGTCTGCGGGAGCTGGCGTTCCTCAACTCGGGCGTCCGGATCGTGCTCACCGACTTGCGCCACGCGGAGCCCAGGCGCGAGGAGCTGTTCTACGAGGGCGGCCTCGAAGCCTTCGTGCGCTATCTCGACCGCGCCAAGAGCCCGCTGATCGATAAGCCCATCCTCATCAGGGGCGAGCGCGACAACATTGGCGTCGAAGTCGCTCTGTGGTGGAACGACACTTACCATGAGAACGTGCTGCCGTTCACCAACAACATCCCTCAGCGCGACGGCGGCACGCATCTTATCGGTTTGCGCAGCGGGCTCACCCGTCAGCTCGTTGGCTATGCCGAAAGCTCGGGACTGCTCAAGAAAGAGAAGGTCGACCTTACCGGCGAGGACACCCGCGAGGGCTTGACTTGCGTGCTCAGCATCAAATGCCCGGATCCGAAATTCTCGTCCCAGACCAAGGACAAGCTGGTCTCCTCCGAGGTCCGCCCGGTCGTTGAGGGCCTCGTCAACGAACTGTTGTCGCAATGGTTCGAGGAGCACCCGCAGGAGGCGCGGGTGATCGTGGGCAAGGTTGTCGAGGCCGCGCAGGCGCGCGAAGCGGCGCGCAAGGCGCGTGAGCTCACCCGCCGCAAGGGCGCGCTCGACATCGCGAGCCTCCCCGGCAAACTCGCCGACTGTCAGGAGCGCGACCCGGCCAAGTCCGAGATCTTCATCGTCGAGGGCGATTCGGCCGGCGGGACCGCCAAGCAAGGCCGCAATCGCGAGTTCCAGGCAGTGCTGCCGTTGCGCGGCAAGATTCTCAACGTCGAGCGCGCGCGCTTCGACAAGATGCTGGGAAGCGAACAGATCGGCACCCTGATCACCGCGCTTGGCGCCGGCATCGGGCGGGACGACTTCAACATCGAGAAGCTGCGCTACCACAAGATCATCATCATGACCGACGCGGACGTCGACGGTTCGCACATCCGCACCCTGTTGCTGACGTTTTTCTTCCGACAGATGCGTCAGGTCATTGAGGCCGGACATCTGTTCATTGCGCAACCGCCGCTGTTCAAGGTCAAACGCGGCCAGTCGGAGCAATATCTCAAGGACGAGCGGGGGCTCGAGGACTATTTGGTTGAGACGGGGCTCGATGGCGCGACGCTGACGCTGGCCAATGGCGAAGCCCGCGCCGGCGCCGATTTGCGCGCCCTGGTCGAGGAGGCGCGCGCTTTGCGTCGCCAACTCGACGGGCTGCATTCGCGCTACAACCGCGCCCTCGTTGAACAGGCTGCGCTTGCTGGCGCGCTTAAGCCCTTGAGCGGCGCCGACGATCCCGAGGGTGAGGCGCGCGCGCGGCTGCTCGCTGACCGGATGAATGGGATTGCTGAGGAGACCGAGCGCGGCTGGAGCGCCCGGCTCGATGCGAGCGGCTATATGCTGACCCGCGAGGTGCGCGGCGTGCGGCAGGCGGCTGGGCTCGACGTGGGCTTGCTCGCTTCGGCCGACGCGCGTCGCCTCGACGAGCATGCGAGGCCGCTCAGCGAAGCCTTTGCCGAGCCGGGGACGTTTGCACGCCGCGGCGACACGACCACCGTTTCAGGTCCCTCGGAGCTGCTCGAGGCCGTCAACGCCGCAGGGCGAAAGGGCGTGGCCTTCCAGCGCTATAAGGGCCTCGGAGAAATGAACAAGGACCAGCTCTGGGAGACCACCCTCGACCGCGAGGCCCGCACGCTGTTGCAGGTGAAGATCCGAGAGGTCGACGAGGCCGACGACATCTTCGTCAAGCTGATGGGCGACATCGTCGAGCCGCGGCGCGAGTTCATTCAGGAGAACGCGCTAAGCGTCGCGAACCTGGACGTGTGAGCTGATTCACGGCGCGAGGTCGAGTGTAGCCTGCAAGTCCTTCGGATAGGTTAGCCTCCCGTCGGGCTCGACCCGGGCTTCGGGCGTCAAACGCGCTTGATCAACGTGACCGGCGCCGAGGATGTGGAACACCTCCTCGCCCGCGGCGATCAGATAATCCGAGATGACCCGGCGATGACATCGCCACCAGAGGCTTTCCGCGCACATAACGGTCAAGCGCGCGGTGTGACCAAGCGCGCGCAGTTTTTCAAGACCTGAGCGGAACTCTTGGCTCAGCGCGTAGTCGGCGTAGTTATGAAAGCTTGCGTTCTTCCAGAAGCCGTTGACGTCGGAATTCACGCCAGGCTGTTTTCCGCGAAGTCCCCC
>DATCEJ010000671.1:0-4030 GCA_036510135.1 Roseiarcus sp.
CTCGATCGACGCGCGCTCGGAGACAAAAGGCGACGAGGACAAGCACGCGAGCCTCATCAAAGCCGCTGCGTGATCGCTTGGAGGCGCTCCGCTTCCATCCAACGACTCGGCCGTCACCAACTTCGCCCGCGCCCATCGGGAGTCAGGCCGCGCCGACGCGCTTTTCTCGCGACCTCCGCGACCGGTTAGGTTCGATCCCCGGCGCCCTCGCGAATTGGCGCGACGGTCGCTAGCGCCGCCGCGAACTCGAGAGAGCCGTCGCGAGCCCACGGTCTCGGAATAGCTGCTCCCTCCCAGACAGCGCGTCGCCTGTACATGGCGGCGCCGTTCGGGCACAACCGGCGCGCCCCTAGGCAGGCAGGACCTCGGCGCTTCCGGAATTTTCGTATGGCTCGCGACACGACGCTCAATGTCTCGGTCGGGATCATTGCGGCGATCATGATTTGCGTCGCGGCCTCGCAGGCGAGCGCCGTGTTTGCGCCCTTGGCGCTGGCTTTGTTCATCATCGCTCTGGTCTGGCCTTTGCAGTCCTGGTTGCAGGCTCGTATGCCGGCGCTGCTCGCGCTCGCCATCACGATGAGTGTGACCGTCGCCATCTGTATCGCCTTCGCCTCGCTCGTCGCATGGGGCTTTGGCCGCGTAGGCGTATCGCTGCTCGCCGATTCCGCGCGCTATCAGGCGATCTATGAGAGAGCGATCGATTGGCTCGACGACCGTGGAATTTCGGTGGCCGGTCTATGGAGCGAGCATTTCAACGTCGCCTGGCTCCTGCATTGGGCAGGCCAGATCAGCGGCCGCGTCAACACGACTTTGAGCTTCTGGCTGATCGCCCTTCTCTACGTCATCCTGGGATTGATGGAAGTGGATGTCCTGCGCCGACGCGCGCGGGCTTATCTGCAGCCGGAAGCCGCTCGGATCCTCCTGCAGGGCAGCGCGGCGACGGCGGTGAAGATCCGCAAGTACATGGAAGTGCGCACGTTGATGAGCGTGGCGACCGGCGTTCTCGTCGGCGCGTTCGCCTGGATCGCCGGACTGCCATTCGCTCTCGAATGGGGCGTGATCGCCTTCGCGCTCAACTACATTCCCTTCATCGGTCCCTTCGTCGCGACCCTCTTTCCGACCTTGGTCGCGATGACGCAGTTCGAATCGTGGGAGGCGGTCGTCGGCGTCTTCGTCTGCCTCAACATCATCCAGTTCGTGGTTGGCAGCTACATCGAACCGCGCGTGTCCGGCGCCATGCTCGCCATGTCGCCGACGGTCGTGTTGCTGGCCGTGTTCTTGTGGACTTACCTTTGGGGCCTGTTCGGCGCCTTCATCGGCGTGCCGATCGTGATCGCGATCGTCACCTTCTGCGCGTACCATCCTTCCAGTCGCTGGATCGCCGATCTGCTCGGCGGGCGCGTGGAGAAGGGGGCCGTGGCGCGGGGTTGAAGGCGTTCCGGCGTTGGGATGCAATCGCCCTAACCGCCATTTTACCGGCGCGCCCCAATGATTTCAGTCCTTTAGAACCCCGTTTAGTTCCGCGCTCAAAAAACAGGCCTTTGAACGCCCGACTCAGCCATTCAAGGCTGGTAAGGGATAAAATAACGATATTAGACTGTATATATTCCCGATTCACTCCCCGGGGGCGAGGTCAATGCGCGTCGGCTTCATCAGCGCCAGGCGCCCGTCCGAGCCGGCCCCCAGCGCGTGGACATAGAAATGGGTCGGCTTGGAATCCGGCGCCATCACCGGCGACGGAGCGGAGATGACCTTGAGCTTGCCGCAGGCGCCGATCCAGTCGACATGCCGGTGGCCGTGCATGACGACGACGCGCTCGGCGTAGGGCTTGAGCACGCGTTGAAACCAGCTGCCGTTGATGAGGGCCGTGCCGATCCGCTCGGAGAAGGCGGCGACCGGCATCGGATATTCGATCAAATGATGGTGCAGCGCGACGATCCATCGCGCCTTGGGATATTGATCGAACGCCGCGGTGAGCTTGCGCGCCTGGCCGACCGGAATCATGCCGAGCGCGTTGGTGAAGGAGAAATTCGTGTCGGCGTTCGAATTGAGGATCGCCACCCCAAGACCGTCGTCCTCCGCCGGTGGAAGAATGAGCGGAAAGAGATCATCCCACAGGCCCGCGAGCCGGTTCGACAACCGAAGTCCGCCCTGATCGGCGAAGGCCTCGATCGCCTGACGCTGCGGCGCAAGCGTCGCCGCAAGCGTGAGAGCGGGCTCAGCGGCGCCCACGCTCATCACGCGCAAGCGGTCGGCGCCAAAGGCGGCCATCGCTGACAAGGCGCGCATCTTGCGCAAGGTTTTCGCTGGGCTGAACGGCAGATCGAGGCGCGCCGGGTTGGCGCGGTCGACGACATTGACGTCGTGATTGCCCGGCAGAATGAGAATCCGGCCGGCGAGGTCCGGATGACGGCCAAGAATGTCGAAGAATTCGGCCCATTCGCCCGAGCGCCCGGCGTCGGTCATGTCCCCGGTGATGAGAATGAGGTCCAGCGGCCGGGCGGCGTGCTCGGCCTCAAGCCGAGCCATGACCCGTCTCACGCGCGCGTTGCCGCGCGGGCCGCCCCGCCCGCTCTCGATCCTGAAGCCATAGCGCTCGCCGACGATATGGATGTCGGACAGATGGGCCACTCTCCATACGCGACCGTCAGATGGCGCGGCGTCGAACCCTTGGAGGTCGAGCGGCTGATCCATGCTTGCGTCGGCGAAGCCCCAGACGAGCGATGCGGCCGCGAGGTAGGCGGACATGATCACGATCGCGTTGGCCAGCGTGGGCACGATGAGATGATGCGGAACGGCGAGATCAGCGGTCGATCCGATCCAGCGCGTGTGAGGCCATGCAACGCTCGCAACCAGCGCCGCGACGGCGGCGAGCAGGATCCCGGCGGCCGCGCAACTCGTGGCCCGCACGCGAGCCAGTTCGGACCCCCTGCCCGGCTTGAGGAATCGCTCCGCGAGATGCCGGATCGCCTCGCGGCACAACGCGTATCCCGGCTGAACGCCAAGCGCGTTGAGCGCCCAGAAATTCGCTTCCGCGACACGAAACAAAGGACGCCAGCCGAACCACCCTGCGGCGACGATCGCGAGAAGCAGAAGCGCGGCGCCGTATCCGTAGAATTCCAGGATTCTGGAAAAGACGCCGCCCACCCACGCCGTCGCGATGAGCGGCGCGAGGCCCAGGATTGCCGCCGGCAGCACGATCGACACGATCCACGCGAGCAGGAGCTTCGTCAGGCTGATCTCGGCGAGCAGGCTGCCGGCGATCGCCAGAAGCGACTTCTGCTTGGGGCTCGAGACGTCGTCCTCAGCGTCGCCATTGCGCGGATCGAGGATCGGTCCCTCGCGCGCCGGCTCTTGGCTCGCAAGCTCGGACTGAGCGCTCGAGGGAGAAACGTCGGGCGCTCGTATTGTTTTGGGCAAGAGAATTTCCGGGGGCGTCGGAAATCCATAGCACGCCGCGATTCGGTCCGATAGCAAACGTGCCGGCGGACGAGGGTGGCGCCTCCATTCATCTGCCGTTCAAGCGGCGCGCTCACAATCAAGGCGTTAGGAGGATGTATCTCATGTTTCGCAAGCTCATCTTATCTCTCGCCGCTGCGGCGGGATTAGTCTCTCTGCTGGCCGTTCCCGCCGAGGCGGCGATCGACGCTGGCGCATTCGCGCCGCCGGCCGCGCTGGCCGAGACCTCGCCGGTCCAAGACGTGCAGTTCGTCTGGGGCGGCCAGCGCTATTGCTGGTACACCTCGGCCTGGCGGGGCCCCGGCTGGTACCGGTGTGGCTTTGCGTGGAATCGAGGGATCGGCTGGGGCGGCGGCGCCGGCTGGCACGGCTGGAACCACAGGACCGTTCATGTCAATCGGAACATCCATGTCAATCGGAACGTCCACCGGCCCCCTGTTCATCACAGGCCGCCCGCTCATCGCCCCGGCCACAATAGGCCGGGTCACGGAGTCAACCGGCCAGGCCACGGCGCCGGCCATCGCCCTGGCGGCGGCGCCCATCGGGGTGGCGGCGCCCATCGGGGTGGCGG
>DATCEJ010000672.1:0-5997 GCA_036510135.1 Roseiarcus sp.
GCTTGCGACATTGACGATCAGCAGCGCCTGGCCCGCGAAGTCGCCGAGCGCGCGAACGTCGCCGTCGATTGTCTTGAGCAGAATATCGGCTGGGAGGGGCATGCGGAGCTATCCCGATCTCAGGGCCGCGAATCGCGGCCCTGACCGAGACGCGAGGCTTTTTATCCTCTCAATTTGAATGTCAGCAATAAGCATTGTGCTATCTCCTATTTTCATTCATTTTCATTGTCTGAGACCGAAAGGCAGCCTAATGAAAAAACTCTCCATTCAGCTCCTCGGAGCCGCATTGATTTCCGCCACTCTATCATCCGCGGTTACGCCCGCGTTCGCGTTAGGCGGCTGCGGCCCGAACCGCCATCGCAATGGATGGGGCCACTGCGTATGGGGCGGTCAAAATCAGGACTGGTGCTTGAGAAGAACCGGCCATCCAGCCACGCGTATGCCCGATGGGACATTGCGCTGTTACCGGTAGGCGTCCCCTCGCCAACCGGCCCAACGTGTCGGGTCTCGAGGCCGGCGTGACCCGCCCTCACGCTTGACGTGCGGGTCGTGAAGTGGACTTCACGCAAGTCATAGGCGTCGAAAGTCGTCAGCCCTCACTTCCCGGGTCTGCGAGGGGTTTCATCGCCGTCGATTGACGTCCGGACCTGTCGCGAGGCGCGCCAAAGCGGTTGCCGACTCCGCGATCGAGGATGTATTTCAGCAACTCGGGGCCGCGGCGAGCGGTTCGGCCCGAGAGTTCGCGCCGAACCCGCTTCTCCTTCAAGGCATCGCCATGGCCGTATCTTTGAAGACTCGCAGAGAGCGATACCAGCAAGGCAGAGACCTGCGAATGCGCGTCCCGCGCGAAGCGCATGCGGAACTCCATGGCCCCCTGGATCGGGACGCCGTCGCCATTCTCGCGGAATCCGACGCCGAGCGGGTCGCCGAGCTTCTGCCTCTACGTTACAAGCTTATGACGGCGGATCCGTTCGGGTTTCTTCGCGGCGCGGCCGCGGTGATGGCGACCGATCTCGCGCATCAGCCGCTCGCCGGAGCCCCGGTGCAGGCCTGCGGCGACTGTCATCTGATGAACTTCGGCGCGCTCAATTCGCCTGAGGACAACATCCTCTTCGACATCAATGATTTCGATGAGACGCTGTCCGGCGTCGATTTCACCGTCGACCTCAAGCGTCTGGCGGCCAGCGTCGCCGTCGCGGCCAAGGCCGGCGCCATGTCGGATAAGCGGGCGCGCAGCCTCGCCATGAGCGCCATGGCTGACTATCGCGAGCATATGTTCGCTCTCGTGGAGCTGTCGCCGCGCGAAATCTGGCACAGCAAGATCGATCTTGAACATCAGCTGACGCAGATCGAGAGTCCGGACCTGCGGCGCAGTCTTTCGACGCTGATCCGAAACGCTCAGGCCCGCGGTCTCGACAGGGACGACAACTTTCCGCACCTCGTCACCGCCGGCGAACCCAGGATCGCCGACAAGCCGCCGAAGATCTTCCACATCAGTCCGAAGACGCTGGGAGGCCGCAGGATCGACTTTGCTCGTGGATTTGCGCTCTACCGCGAGACGCTCACGCCCGACCGGACCGTGCTGCTCGACCGCTACCGATTGACGGATGTCGCTTTCAAGGCGGTGGGCGTCGGATCGGTCGGCACGATCTGTGTTGTCGGGCTGTTCCTCAGCGGCGACAGCGAGCCGCTCTTCCTGCAGGTCAAGCAGGCGCAACGCTCCGTCCTCGAGCGCCTCTCGAAGACGCTCGCCTACCAGGGCCCGCAAGGCAGGCGCGTGGTCGAGGGGCAGCGGGCGATGCAGGCGGCGACCGACGTTCTTCTTGGCTGGACGTCGGACGAGCCCTTGGGAATCGAGTTCTATGTTCGCATCCTGAAGAACCGCCGGCTCGGCACGGTCAGCGAGCTTGCCGAGCATGCGGCTTTGTCGGAATATTCTCGGCTGTGCGGGCGGACGCTCGCCCGCTCCCACGCCCGCACCGGCGACCCGGCCGTCATCGCCGGCTACATGGGAAGGAACGCGTCGTTCGACGACGCGCTCGCGTCGTTCGCCATGGCTTATGCCGAGCAGACCGTGAAGGATCATGCCGCGCTGGTGAAGGCCAAGGACGGCTCCAAGGCCGAGACGCCAGCGAAGACTGCGAAGACGGCGCCGAAGCGGGAGCGGGCGCGAAAGTCTGCCTGAGCCCCCGGCTTCGGGTAGCCGCGCCGGAGGGCGACGTGAGAAGGCTGCCTCCCTCTTTCTCTAGGGGGGAGGGGTGCCGTTAGCGAGTCCGAATCGAACCTTTTCAAGCGTTTGCGAGGCGATTAGCGAGTCACTTCCCGATCCTCTCTCCCGGCTCGGGGCGAGCACCGAGGTCCCTTCAATCTCGCGACTGGCTCAGTCGCGGTCTACGCCTCACGTCGGAGAAGGCGATTGAGCGGCATGCCAGTCAACAGAGCCGCCCCAACGATTTTCCTTCACCCATATCAGTACCATAGAATTCTAATCTTCACAACAAATTTCTTCTGATTCAAACAATTAATCATTCGATCAATATGTTATAGAAAATTATTATTCAAATAAATGAACTGAAGACTGCAAAGCGTTAAATTCCGGGCCCCTCATTCCACGGCCATCGCGGCGAGCTTGGCGACGGTGTTCATGTTGCGCGCGGTCCCGTCGCCGGCCGCGGGGATGCGCAGCTTGGATCGCCCCATTCCGTCCGGATAGTGGACGTAGATCTCACGCGCGCTTAAGTGAAGCTCTTCGTTCGCTTGGCCTTTGACGTCCTTCAACGCGTCGGAAGCCGGTGCGCGGTCAAGGAAGATGGCGACAGTAAAGTTCGCGGCCCGGTCCGGGAACGGGTTGTTCGCGGCGACCTTGGCCATCTCGGCGCCCGTGCGGACGATCACCCCGACCGGCTTTCCCGCGTGAGCCCTCAGTTCAGCCTCGAGCGCGGCCTTGGCCTCAGCTTCCGATCCGTCCCGCTCAGCCACGACATTGCCGCTCGCGATATAGGTGCGAACGTTCCGGAATGCAGCCTTTTCGCACAGGTGCTTGAGGTCGCTCATCGGCAGCTTGCCGGCGCCCCCGACGTTGACGGCGCGCAACAGAACGACGAACACGGGCATGGCCGAGATCTCTTACGACGGAGGAGAGCGGCGCCCATCCCTCACCCCGAACCCTCTCCCGTGGGGAGAGGGGGATCCGAACGGAATGTGGTCGTCGGACGTGCAAGTCACAGTCCGGTAGTTCTCAACACTCATGCAGGATTGAGGCGACTGGTAAAGATCTTGCCGTCTACGTCGGTGACGCGCAACTGAGCGCCGGGTGTTGGCGATGTGGCGCTCGCCGCCCGGGGGAGCGTGACGATCGCTTTCGCGCCCATTCCCGCCTCCAGCCCGTAGGGCCCCGTCTTGAACTGGTTGTAAGGGAAATCGTTGACGATCGCCGATGCGGGGAGGGCCGACAGAGCTTGCCAATCCCAGGTCGCGAGCGCTTTCCCATCGGGGCCGACGACCTCGACCTTCATGACGTGCGCCGGCACGGCCGGCGTGCCGCCGTCGAGCGCGATTGAGAAGCGAACGCTTCCGTCGGCGAGGATTGTCGCGTTAGACAGGGCGAGATGGTGCGTCTCGGCGCTGACCGGGCCGCCGTGATAGGGGGTGAGCACGGAGCCCCGATAGTAACTGTAGAGGCCGACGTCGAAGGCGAGAACGAAGGCGAGGCTCGCAAACGCGAGGGCGCGAAAGCCTATGTCGTTTAATGGCAGCTTCAGGCTGCCCCCGCACCAGCGGAACCAGGCTTGTCGGGCCAGCGCCGGATCGCGGCGCAGCCAAACATTGTCGAGCGAATAGGCCGCGCCGCCAGCGAGCATCAGCGTCACGCCCATAGCCACATTGCAGGACGCCATCGTCCATTCGTCGACGCACGTGCCTCCCTGCCAGCCGAACAGCAGCATCAGCGAGATCGACAGTCCAATCGACATGAGCGCCGCGAGCCGCGTCAACAGGCCTGCCATCAATGCGAAGCCCACGACCAGCTCCATGGCGCTGAACAGCAGGATCGCCGCGTATAAAAGCCAGAAATGATCGAGTAAAAAAGCGAGCACCCGATCGAGGCCAAAAAGCGCGCCGGGGATCGCTGTCTGGAGCTTGTTCGCCATCCACGACGGGGCGTTGGGATCGAGTTTCGAAGGGTCGTAGATAAAGCGGCGTGATCCGCCGCCCCAGTAGACAAAGCCCTGGATGATACGGACAGAGAGCAGGGCGATCGCCGCGGCCCGCCAGTCCGCGCCCTCCGCGACCAAGGACGGCGCTGCTTCGTCCGCGCCACGCGCCGTCAAAGTCTTCACGAGCCTTCCCCGCCTCAGTTTCGTCTCTCGTTTCGGCGGGACGACGGCGGCCCGGGGTCATCCGGCTTGAAACTTCGCGGCAGCCATCCGGTCGGCCTCCAGCCCCGGTCTGGAGCCCGGGCGCTGAAGACAGATAGCCTCAGAACGGAATGTCGTCGTCGATCTCGCCCGCGCCGCCCCCGCCGCCGCCGGAGAGCGCCGGGCGGCGCTCGCTCGTCGCGGCGCGGTTGAAGCCTGAGCTGCGGGGAGCCCCTTCCTCGGGGAAGCTGTCGCGACCTTCGCCGCCGCCGCGCGAGTCGAGCAGGGTCAGTTCGCCGCGGAAGCGCTGCAACACGATTTCGGTCGTGTAGCGATCGTTGCCGTCCTTGTCCTGCCACTTGCGGGTCTGCAACTGGCCCTCGACATAGACCTTCGAGCCCTTCTTGCAGTATTGCTCGACCACCTTGCCGAGATTTTCGTTGAAAATCACAACGTTATGCCACTCGGTCTTTTCCTTGCGCTCGCCGCTGGTCTTGTCGCGCCAATTCTCGGAGGTGGCGAGGGAAAAGCTCACCACCTGATCGCCGGAGTTGAGCCGCCGGACGTCGGGGTCCTTGCCCAGATTGCCGACCAGAATGACTTTGTTGACGCTGCCCGCCATGATCCTCTCCTCGCCGCGTTGTAGGCGCGGTCCATAGCCCGTCGGTAGACGGGCGTCCTTTCGGACACCCTTTGGACCGCGCCGGCCGCGCTCACCGAGCGCGGCTGCAAAAACCCCTGCCGCGCCTGGCCCAAGGGCGGCTACACATTCGCCCTCTTGTAGACGCGGCCGGCGGCCGCGTCTGCCGCGCTCAGCGAGCGCGGCTACAAAAACCGTACTCTTATCCACACCTCGCCGCATCGAACGCTTGGGAACCGGCGGCCCTGCGACTACATTAACCTTTAACCCCGGGGACCCGGCGCTGGAAGAAGCGCCTTTGCCCTTGTTCTTCTTTTGTTCTAACATTAGCGCGAGGCTCGCGCAAGCGCGATGATTCGCGTCGCCGCCGCCTCGCCGCTAAGGAAGGTCGCTTCCAGGAACCGCCATGGCCCGACCCAATTCGCAGGCGCGCTTGGCTCGCGCACCAAAGAATGCCGAAGCTCTCGAGGCTCACCCCGTCGAAGCTCTGTTCGGGGGGCGGGCCATCGTCGTCAGGGGCGCGCGCGAGCACAATCTCAAGAACGTCGACCTCACCATTCCGCGCGACAAGCTCGTCGTCTTCACGGGCCTTTCGGGCTCGGGCAAGTCTTCGCTCGCCTTCGACACGATCTACGCGGAAGGCCAGCGCCGCTATGTCGAATCGCTTTCGGCCTATGCGCGCCAATTCCTTGAAATGATGCAGAAGCCGGACGTCGATCAGATCGACGGCCTGTCGCCGGCGATCGCAATCGAGCAGAAGACGACCTCGAAAAATCCGCGCTCGACCGTCGGCACGGTGACCGAGATCCATGACTATATGCGCCTGCTCTGGGCGCGGGTCGGCATTCCCTATTCGCCCGCCACCGGCCTGCCAATCGAGAGCCAGACGGTCAGCCAGATGGCGGACCGCATCCTGGCATTGCCGGAGGGCACGCGCCTTTTCCTGCTCGCGCCGATCGTACGCGGCCGCAAGGGCGAGTACCGCAAGGAATTCGCCGAACT
>DATCEJ010000673.1:0-13785 GCA_036510135.1 Roseiarcus sp.
GAAGCCGTCAAGACGATCTCGGCTGCTCCCGGCCGGGTCATCGTGACCGGCATTGGCAAATCCGGCCATGTGGCGCGCAAGATCGCGGCGACTCTCGCCTCGACTGGCGAGCCCGCCTTCTTCGTCCATCCGGCTGAGGCCAGTCATGGCGACCTTGGCATGGTGCAGATTGGCGACGTCGTGCTGGCCATCTCATGGTCGGGCGAGACGGCGGAGCTGGCCGCCATCATCACTTTCGCCAAACGTTACGCCATTCCGCTGATCGCGATGACCGCCGAGGCCGACAGCACGCTAGGCCGCGAGGCGGACGTTTGTCTCACGATGCCGGTCGCGCCCGAGGCCTGCCCCAACGGGCTTGCTCCGACCACCTCGACGACAATGCAGCTCGTCCTGGGCGATGCGCTGGCCGTCGCGCTGCTCGAGGGCCGAGGCTTCACCGCGCTCGACTTCCGTGCCCTCCATCCGGGCGGCAAGCTCGGGGCGAAGCTCGCGCATGTGCGGGAAGTCATGCACACCGGCGAGCGCGTGCCCCGAATCGGCGCCAACGCCCGCATGGCCGAGGCGATCGTCGAGATGACGTCGAAGGGTTTCGGCTGCGTCGCCATATTCGAAGAGAGCGGGCGCCTCGCGGGCATCATCACCGACGGCGATCTGCGCCGTCACCTGAAGCCGGAGTTCTCCCTCGATACGCCGGTCAGCGCGATCATGACCCGGCGCCCGCGCACCATCGCGCCCAATGCGCTGGTCGCGGAGGCGCTTGAACTGATCAGCCACAGGATCCAGGCGCTTCTGGTCGTCGAGCTTGGCCAAGTGGTTGGAATCGTGAACTTTCACGATCTCATGCGCATCGGGGCGTTCTGAGGGGCCGTGGTTCTGCCCGGCGCTTGCCGTTGGTCCCATTGACCGGTTTGGATTTTCTTGGCCGGAGCCCTTTTCGCTGCGAAAACCCCATTTCTTAGGGGTTGGATTTCCTTGGATTTCCTTGGATTCTCTCGTCCGAATCGAGACTTTTCAAAGGGTTACACGGACAAAACGGCGAAAAATTTTTCCTCTCGCTTTTGCCCCCGGCGCCAGCGGCGCCACAGCGGGCGCCCATCCTCTTGGTATGTGGAGAGACAGACCTGTTCATGGGGAAACTTTAACCTGATTTCTGATTTCCTGCAATCAATTGTCGGCGCTTATAGCGCTAGCTGTTGGGTGGATGAGTTCGAGGTATTGGAGGGGAGCTGCGGCGTCTGAAAGCGTCAAGTCCGGGGACGGCCATGACGATGGAGTGCGCCAGGCGAACCCGAAAACCGCCACCCAACAGATAACGCTATAAGCGCCCAATTGTCGTCGCGGCCGTTTCGTTCTGCCGCCTGAATCCAAAAGTCGCCCGGTTGTCTTTTTTTCTGCAACTGAGATCGATTTGAATGCGTTAGGACCGGGTCTATTCTCGAGGAGGCAGGCGATGACCGACAAGACAGGCGAGATCGGCAGGATCGTCGAGGTCATGCTCAACACCTGGGACTTGCCGGCCGATTGCAACGAGGGCGAACTCTTCACCTACGCCGAGAGGCTTTACGATCGGATCGTCGCCGGCGACAGCAAGGATAAGCTCTACGCTTATCTTTCGGAGGTGCAGGTCGACCACCTCGAAATGGCGAAATCCGATGCGTTCAGGGCGATCGTCGACCGCGCCGTCGAAGTTGCAAACCAGCCAGGCTAGGTGTGCGCGTTTTCCTGAGTAGGCTGCCAGCTTCGCAGAGGATCCTCTCCGCGGCGCGATGACTGACGCTCCGGCTCAGGCGCTGTGATCGCCGGACCGGGACATGCGCCAACGGTGGTCGTTTACTGCCCGAGGAACAAAGCCTTCGAGGTCAGGTGTCCCAGAGACCAAATTGAGTCTGTGACGGCGCTCACAGTCAAATCTCAATTGTAGGTTACAATCGCTCCGTCGTGCGATCGAGACCGTGTCGCCAACGCCGCCAAGACCTTCAGATAGGTGTTTCTACCTATGGACAACCCGAAACAGCGGTCTGCAGTCTCGGTCATCAAGTTCGAGTTGAACAACGAAAAGATGCGTAGATAAGGCGAGTCGGCGCGAACCGGTTCTATCCAGTAACGAGTATGGAGCTTGTCAATGTCTTTGATGTTCTCGGTCGCCGCGCCCGAGGGCCTTCGGCCCGATCCGGACGAAAGTTCCGCTCCGATCGCGACGCTCGATCCAGGCGATGTCGTCAGCATCGACAAGACGCTGGACCCGTGGACCAAGGTCACACTGACCAAGGCCGGCCTTCCCCTCGCGGGCTGGATCATCTCGGCGGACCTCATTCCAGTGCAGCAGGCGACCGTCAGGCTGTTCGACGAGCCGCTGGGCAGCCTCGCGCAAACAGTAACCGGCCGCGTGGACGTCGTGGCGAAAGTCGCAACCTGGGCCAAGGTCAGGGTGACGCCGCTGGACGGATCGGCGCCCGCAATTGGCTGGACCGAGGACGTTGCCGCGGCTCCCGTTCCGACGGGCCCCGCAAAGCCTGTAGGACCGCCCGCCACCGATCCCGGCGCGGGGCCGGCCCCATCGGGAGATGATCTGGTGCTTGGGGCGAACGAACGCTACCGCGAGGCGCTGCTGCAAGCTCAATCCATCACCAATATCGACGCCGCGGCGCTTGCAGCGCTCATCGACGCTGAGGCGGCGAAAATCCGCAGCGGAGCCGATGCGGGCGTCTGGGACGCCAAGTCGAGCAACGCCGGCACCAGCGCCAGCGGACTGACGCAATTCCTCGAGGCCACCTGGTGCGACATGGCCTGCCGTCCTGGAAAGCTTCTTAACAAGACCGCCCGCCAGAGCAAAATGGTGAGTAGCGACAACCAGGTCGTGGCCAACATGAGAAAGGGCCTGCTGGCCCTTCGTTTCGACCCGACGATGTCGATCGTCACCGCCGCCGAATACGGCCTCGACAACCTGAACGCCCTGATCAAGGACAAGCTTGTCGACTCCGACATCGGGGACGACGATCGAGCCTGGCACATTTATCTCGCCCATCACGAGGGGTTAGCGGGCGCGGAGCACTTTCTGCGCAACGACCAGACGATCTCGTTCGACAAGCTGGTCTCGCAAGTCGGGTTGGCGCGCGCGAACCAGCTCGTGTTCGCCGCGGGCGGCAATGTCACCATCGCTTACCGCAAATGGCTGACCGACTTCATGGAGCAGAAGATCCAGCCGTCGCGCTTTCGGCTTGGAAAGGCGTCTTCGGGTGGCGTGATCGCGCCGACCGCGCGCGCTTTAGGCAAGTTTCAGGGATCGGCGATCGCATTCGACACCCTCGCGGGCGAACGGCCGGACCTCGTTCTCGAAACGCAGCAGATCCTTTCAAACCTTGGCTATCTCGATCCGCCGCCCGATGGTTTCATGGGGCCGACGACGCGATGGGCGATCAATGAGTTCTGTACGCTGAACGGCCTTTCTACGACCGGAGGCTTCACGAAGGACATTGCCGCCGCTCTGTTGAGCCCGAAGCAGCTTCTGCCAGCAATCCAACCGTGCGGGCAATGGATCGACGGCGTTATCGCCTGTATGCAGAAGAAGAATTATTTCATCTGCCGCCATCCCGATTGCAAGAACATCGTCTATGTCGAAGGCGTCGATGCGGATGGAACGCTCAATCCGCAAACGCCGAACGTGTTCGAGGACCTGAGAATCGTCTTCTCGATCGGACCAGATGGCAAGCCGCTCATTCAGCCCTGGGTCGCGACAACGCAGCCGGGCAAGCCATACACGATGAATCCCATGAATCCGAAGGGCGCGGCCCGTATCGCGCTTGGCCAGTACAAGTCCTGGGCCGTCGGCACGCACGTCGGCGCCTCTGGAAACGATGCCCACGAGGCGCTGATCCAATGCGCGCCGATCGACATCTATCGCGATAGCAAAAAGGACTTCAAACGCGAGGGGCCGATTTACACCGGCATCTTCGGCGTCAATCAGCACTGGGGTTACGACCAGCCCAAGGACGACGTGGGCAATGCGAGCGCCGGCTGCCTTGTCGGCGAGAAGAGGGACGGCCACCGGGCGTTCATGGCGGTGATCAAGTCGGATCCGCGCTTCCTCGCCAACAATGCTTACAAGTTCATGGCTGCCGTCATCCCCGGCCACGAGGCGCTCGCGCCCGTCGCCTGATCTTTGGCCAACCGTCTTCGTGACTTGGCGCGCAGGCGCTTCGGCCGTGGCGCCTCCCCTCGCCTCGCGAAGACAACCGCAGCGGCCGGTTGAATACGCCCCGCGCTTAGGAGCCGTCAGCCTGTGGCGCGACGGCTCCCTGCGGCTTCATTGTGGGTTGCCGGCGCCAGACCCACCAGCACAGAATGGCGACCGGCGCGCCGATCAGCGAGGTCTCGACGAAGAAATGTTCGAAGCCCAATCGCTCGACGGCAAACCCCGAAACGCCCGCGAGCAGGCTGCCCGGCAACGCGCAGATCGACGTCAGGAGCGCGTATTGGCTGGCCGCAAGCTGGGTCGACGCCAGCGAAGACATGTAGGTGATCAGCACGATCGAAGCGAACGCATAGGCGAAACTGTCGAGGCTGACGGCGAAGGCGAAGGTCCAGAACTCGTTTCCACCATGATCGCCGTGGGCGGCGAGATAAGCCAGAGCCAGATGCGAGGCGGAGCCTGAAAGGGTGCCAACGAGCAGGCTCGCCATCATGCCGAGACGGGGGATGATGTAGCTTGCGAGAAAGGTGCCCCCTAACCCGACCCAGAAGCCGAACAGTTTCGTCACCGTGGCGATATCCGTGTCCGAATAGTGCAGGCTCTTGAACAATGGCACGGCCATTGCGCTCGAAATGTAGCCGGGCATGCGAAACCCGGCGACCAGCACCAGGATCGGCAGAGCGAGGGGTCCGAGTCGCGTCATCAATTCCCGGATCGGGTCGATGATCGTTGAAACGAAACTTAAGGGCGGGCGCGTCGCGGTCTTGTCCGACTCCGGCTCGGGGGCGAAGAAAGCAGCGATCATGCCGGGCGTCATCAAGAGAGCCATGCAAAGGTAGGCGGCGCGCCACCCGACCCGATCCGCCAGCAGGAGCGCTCCGGCTCCCGCGGCGAGGACGCCCACCCGATAACCGACCTCCGACCATGAGGCCATCAGCGCCTGGCGTTTGACTGGCGCCACGTTGATGCGCCAGCCATCGATCACCACGTCCTGAGTGGCTCCCGCGAAGCCGAGCGCGAGCGAAAACGCCACCGTCCAGGCAAGCCAATGCCCCGGATCGCCGAGGGCGACCCCGGCGAGGGCCGCCATTACTCCAAGTTGAGAAATGACGATCCATCCTCGCCGTCGCCCCAGGAGGCGGCTGAAGATGGGCGCATCGTAGCGGTCGAGAAACGGCGCCCACACGAATTTGAACTTGTAAGCGAGAGTGAGCTCGCTCATCAGGCCGATCGTCGCGATCGGCACCTTCGCTTCATAGAGCCACGCCGACTGCGTGATGTAGACGAGCTGATAGGGAATGCCCGACGCGAAACCGAGCGCCAGCATCGGCGCGATTCGCCGGTCGGAGAAGAGATGGCTCAAGAAGGAGGGCGGTTTGGTGCCTTCCGCAGCAGTGTTTTCCACGTGGACCCCCAATGCGACGGGAGTCTAACAGTTTGCGATCGCTGCGGCTCGCGGCCGCCGAAACGTGATGCAGATCACACACCGGTGGACAAGCTCACTTTAGCTTGGCGTGAGGACAACGAGGCTTGGACCGCTAAAGGCAGGCCCGTGAGAAGGCCCATGCAGTGAACCGGCCACCGGGGATCCGAGGCAGCTGAGGCAGAAGTGAATACGTTCTTTGCCTATAATGCATCCTTCGACGCCAGATGGCTGCGGCTGGTTTCTTCAAACTCATCGTTGCGTTGTGACCTGGACGTCGCAAACTGTAGAACTGGAGCTTTACGCCATGGCCACTTTCGCAATTCCAGTTAGCTGGTACAATTTTGTCGATTACTATCCACTGTTCACCAAAACCAACGTGGCGACCAAGGCCGGCAACAGGATCAGCCTAAAACTGAAAGATCCTCGTGGTTCTCTCAACGGCGAGCTCGACGGCTGGGTGACCGAGCTTATCAACGAGGATGCGAATTACACGACCTGTTGTATCCAGATGTCCCACGCGATCAATATGGCGTTCGTCAACACCGACGTCTCAAAAATGGTCGGGACTCATTCTGTCCGCCGCAACACGCACAGCGCCACGATCGCAAGGGCTGGCAATAGGGAATTTCATTATCTCGCCGCGGTCGACGAAATGAAAGCGTTCCTCGACGACACTTTCGAGGCAGGGCGGCAGATCTCGAGCCGCAAAGACATCGAGGACCAGCCCGGAATTGTTGTGTTCATGGGCACGTCTCCCTGGGGCGTTCATACCGAAATATGGCTCGGGGACAATTTCCACCAAACATTCATGAAGAACAACTTCGGCTCCCTGAAAATGCCGAACGTATGGTTCTGGAGCCTCGGAGACCCGACCCTGATCGACATTTGATCGCAGTGGGGCGACGTCACATCGCTCAGGGCTGTACCGGCGATCACGCTAGCTCCTATATAGAGCGGTGGCGCCGTCCGGGATGGATCGTGTAGAACGAACCCATCACCTCGCCCGGCCCATTTTTGCTCCAAAGGGAGATCGACATGCCCGCCTCTGAGATTGTCATCGCCAGCGCCAAACGAACCCCGGTGGGTTCATTCAACGGCGCCTTTGGCTCGACCGCCGCGCATGACTTGGGCGCGATCGCCATCAAGAGCGCTCTCGAAGCGGCGAAGGTCGAAGGGGCTGAGGTCGATGAAGTGATTCTCGGGCAGATCCTTTCGGCGGCCCAAGGCCAGAATCCAGCCCGCCAGGCGGCGATGAAAGCTGGCGTCCCGCAGGAAAAGACCGCTTTCGGCGTCAATCAGCTGTGCGGCAGCGGCTTACGCGCGGTTGCGCTTGGACTGCAACAGATCAGGAACGGCGACGCCAACATCATCGTCGCGGGCGGCCAGGAATCGATGTCGCTCGCCCCCCACGCCGCCTATCTGCGCAGCGGCGTCAAGATGGGGGAGATGAAGCTCGTCGACACCATGCTTCAGGACGGCCTCATTGACGCCTTTCACGGCTATCATATGGGCGTCACGGCGGAAAACATCGCGAAAAAGTGGCAAATCACCCGCGAGGAGCAGGATCGATTCGCCGTCGGCTCGCAGAACAAGGCCGAAGCGGCGCAGAAGGCCGGACGGTTCAAGGATGAGATCGTCCCCGTGACGATATCGTCGCGCAAGGGCGAAGTTGTCGTCGATTCCGACGAATATCCCCGCGCCGGGTCCACTTACGAGGGGATGGCGAAACTCAAGCCGGCCTTTTCCAAGGACGGATCGGTGACCGCGGGCAACGCCTCGGGCCTCAATGACGGGGCGGCCGCATTGGTCATCATGAGCGCGGACGAAGCCAAGCGCCGTGGGCTTACACCAATGGCGCGCATCGTCTCCTGGGCGACCGCGGGCGTCGATCCGGCGATCATGGGCACCGGGCCGATTCCGGCCACTCGCAAAGCGCTGGAAAAGGCGGGCTGGTCGGTCAAGGACCTCGAGCTCGTGGAAGCGAACGAAGCCTTCGCGGCTCAGGCGCTCGCCGTAAACAAGGACCTGGGATGGGATCCGGCAATCGTGAACGTCAACGGCGGCGCCATTGCGCTCGGCCATCCGATCGGCGCTTCGGGCGCGCGCGTCCTGACGACGCTCTTGCATGAAATGGCGCGCCGCAACGCCAAAAAAGGTCTCGCTACGCTTTGCATCGGCGGCGGCATGGGAATAGCGATGGCGGTTGAACGATAGCCCTCGCCGTTCGTTTCAAACCGGACGCGCCGGTCGAACGGCGCGCCTCAAAAAATCTCGGGAGGGAAACATGGCGAGAGTCGCAGTGGTCACCGGCGGCACGCGGGGCATCGGCGCCGCCGTTTCAAAGGCCCTAAAAGCGACCGGATGCGAAGTCGCGGCGACCTACAATTCCAATGACGAAGCCGCCGCCAAATTCAAGGCGGAGACGGGCGTCAACGTCTACAAGTGGAGCGTCGCGAAGTACGAAGACTGTGTGGCCGGATTGGCGCAGGTCGCCAAGGACCTCGGCCCCGTCGATATTCTCGTCAACAACGCAGGGATCACCAAAGACGGGATGTTCCACAAGATGACTCCGGACCAGTGGTACGATGTCATCAACACCAACCTCAATTCCCTGTTCAATATGTGCCGCCCGGTGATCGAAGGCATGCGTGAGCGCGGCTTTGGCCGCATCATCAACATCTCGTCGATCAATGGCCAGAAAGGGCAGATGGGCCAGGCGAACTATTCCGCCTCGAAGGCCGGCGACATCGGCTTCACCAAGGCGCTGGCGCAGGAGAACGCCAACAAAGGCGTGACGGTCAACGCCATCTGTCCTGGCTATATCGCGACCGAAATGGTTTTGGCCGTTCCCAAGGACGTGCTCGAAAAGGCGATTCTGCCGCAGATTCCGGTTCGTCGCCTCGGCCAGCCGGAGGAGGTGGCTCGTTGCGTCCTCTTCCTTGCCTCGGACGACGCCGGTTTCATCACCGGTTCGACCCTGTCGGCAAACGGGGGCCAGTATCTGACGTAGACCCCGCCGATCCGGGCCAAGTTGCCGATCGCTTGCCCTCCCAGCTAGATGTGGGGAGTCGCGGCGGCCGCGCGCGTCTGAGCGGCGCACAGAGGAGCCCGTCTCTTTCAGCATGAACACCTGGCGCCACAGCGGCATCGACATCCGCGAGGCTCGCCCTCGCGATCTCGATGGGATTGCAAGGCTTGAGAATGAATCGTTCGAGACCGACCGGGTTTCGCGGCGGTCCTTGCGCGAATTCCTGCGGGCGCCCCACAAGCCGGTGATTGTAGCAACGATCGACGATGAACTGGCGGGCTACGTGCTGGCGCCGCCGCGAAAGGGGGCGCGGGCTTTGCGCATCTACTCGCTCGCCGTCGGCGCCCGGTTCGCCCGACGAGGCGTGGGCCGGGCTCTGCTGCAGGCCGCTGAGGCTTACGGCCGCCGCCACCGCCGGGAAGCTCTGACCCTTGAAGTGCGCTACGACAACATTTCGGCGATCGCGCTTTATGAGAGCTGCGGCTTCCGCCTGTTTGGCGAGCACACGCATTACTATGCGGATGGGGCGACCGCGTTACGCTACGAAAAGCGTTTGCTCCCCATCCTGCACGAAACGGGGAACAACTCGCTGCCTGAGAGTGTTCGACCGTTGCGCGGCGCATAACGCCCGCGCTAGGGGAAGCAAAAGAGGCGCGGAACTGAGTCGCGCCGGACCTCGCCGAACCTCCCGCGCCGAACTTCAGGGACCTCGCCCGCCCGCCATCATGCAAACGCTGTCGCGACTCTCCGCATGGGCCCAGAGGCGTGGGTCATGAACGGCTGGGTGATCCTGGTCGATCAGGCCCGCGATTTTCCCAACGCGGATACGCCACACAAGGTCATAACGACCGCCGACTATTTGGCGCGCCCGAAGCTTTTCGCCGGGCTCGGGCGCGCGAAGATCGTCAATCTGTCGCGCTCCTATAACTACCAGTCCAAGGGCTATTACGCCTCTTTACTCGCCGAAGCGCGCGGTCATCGGGTGATTCCGACCGTCGAGACAATGCTCGATCTGCGTGAGCTTAGACTCTACGAGCAGTCGCTGCCGGAATTGCAGGAGGCGCTGACCGCCGCCGCGACCAAGGCGCGCGCGTCCGAGGACACAACCTTCGATCTCTTATTCTGCTTCGGCTTCACCCAGGATCAGCGCTTCGAGGCCTTCGGCCGGCTCCTGTTCGACTGGTACCGTTGCCCCGCGATTGAAGTCACCATCACGCCCGGTAAACGCTGGAAGATCGACCGGCTGCGCGCCCGTCCTTTGGCCAAGCTCGGGCCGGATGAGACGGAATTTTTCCGCACGAGCCTGCACCAGCATACCCAGCGCGATTGGCGGAACCCGCGCGGACGGCCGATCGCCCGCTATTCGCTGGCCGTGTTGCATGATCCGCAAGATGAGCTTCCGCCATCCTCTCCAGAGACGCTGAAATATTTCCAGCGGATCGCCGAGAAGCAATCGGTGGAGGTCGAGCTCATTACTCGCCGGCAGCTGGCGGAATTGGCCGAATTCGACGCCCTTTTTATCCGCGCGACGACCTCGATCGACAATTTCACCTATCGCTTCGCCCAGCGCGCGCGAACCGAAGGGATGCCGGTCATCGACGACCCCCAGTCTATGATCCGCTGCACCAACAAGGTCTATTTGCACGAGCTTCTGGAGGCGCACGGCGTGCCGGTGCCCCCGACAGTGATGCTCGCCGCCGACGACGACCTCATCAAGGCCGAACGCCTGCTTGGCTGGCCGATGGTGGTCAAGATTCCCGATGGCTCGTTCTCGCGCGGCGTGCACAAGGTCGAGACCAGCGAGGCGCTGAAAAAGCTGTCCGACAAACTGTTCGAGGACACGGATCTCTTGCTGGCGCAGAAATTCATGCCAACCAAATTCGACTGGCGGGTCGGCGTCCTGGAAGGCGAGCCGCTCTTTGTCTGTCAATATCAGATGGCGCGGGGCCATTGGCAGATCATCAAGCACGGGCCGAACGGTGCGCGGGAAGGCGGATCGAAGACGCTTGCTATCCGCGACGCGCCAGCGCCCGTCATCGAAGTGGCGCTGAAGGCCGCTCGCGCGATCGGTCCGGGTCTTTATGGCGTCGACATCAAGGAAGCGGACGGCGCGATCGTCGTCATCGAGGTCAACGACAACCCCAATCTCGAACACGGGGTCGAGGACCTGATCGGCAAGGACGAGATCTGGGCTCGAATTCTAAGCTGGTTCATCAAGCGGATCGACGCGTGAGCCGGCCGCCCGCGGGGCACGGAGACCATAGCCGCTGAGTGGGCCAAGTCGCAGACCGCCTGATTTTCGCCCGTCCGGTGCGCGATTATCTGTAGTCGTCCTCCAAGGCGCATCAAGCGCGGCGTGCGGGCGCTTCAGGAGGGAACCAGATGAATCCGAATAAAGCCCTTTGGGAACAGGGCGACTTCACCCGGATTGCGGACAGCATGAGAGAGAGCGGGGAGGAACTCGTCCAGAAGCTCGGCGTCACGAAAGGACTCAAGGTCCTCGATCTCGGCTGCGGCGACGGAACGACCGCATTGCCGGCGGCTAGACTTGGGGCGGACGTGCTCGGAGTCGACATTGCGGCGAACCTTGTCGAGGCGGGAAACAAACGCGCGAAAGAAGGCGGGCTCGCAAACTTGAAGTTTCAGGAGGGCGACGCCACCGACCTGCGCGAGCTTAAGGACGCCGCCTTCGATCTCGTCGTGAGCATCTTTGGGGCCATGTTTGCGCCCAAGCCTTTCGACGTCGCCAAGGAAATGATCCGCGTGACCCGACCCGGGGGCCGGATTGTCATGGGGAACTGGATTCCAAACGATCCGACATTGGTAGCGCAGCTCCTGAAGACCAGCGCCGGCTATTCATCTCCACCGCCCGAAGGCTTCGTGAGCCCCATGACTTGGGGAATCGAGAGCAACGTGATCGAGCGATTCGGTGCGGCCGGGGTCCCGAAAGGCAGGATCGCGTTCGCCAGAGACACTTGGACCTTCCGCACTCCCCGACCGCCTGAGGAACTGGTTGACACGTTCAGAAAATTCTTTGGACCGACGATGAACGCCTTCGACGCTGCAGAGAAGAACGGCCGCGGCGCTGAATTGAAGAAGGAACTGGACGACTTGTTCAGTAGCCAGAACAAGAGCCCGACCGCCGGCGCGACGTTGATCCCCGCGACTTATCTGCTTGTGACCGTCGCGCGCTGAGATACGGCGGCGGTCTTAAAAAAGCCCGACGATTGCGCGTTCGGGCGAGGACTGCTAACGGTCGCGGTCGCTAAGGGGGCTGTTGCAGGGCCAGATTCGGCGGGCCATAGCGCCGGTGGGGAGCTGAGACATGCCGGATATCGCCACACGCCGACGTTTTCTGCTTTTCCTCATCAAGGCGTCGCATTACGACGACGAGGGCTATGTGATCCAATGGATGCGCTCGGCGCTTCCCTCCAATTCGCTCGCCTGCCTCTACGGGATCGCTAACGACGCCGCCCAGACTGGCGCGCTCGGGGATGACGTCGACATCGAGATCTTCGCGCTAGACGAGACCAACACCCGCATCAGGCCCGACCGTATCGCCCGTCAAATCAAGGAAGCTGGCGGCGGCCTCGTCGGCTTCGTGGGCGTGCAGTCCAACCAGTTTCCGCGCGTCATGGACCTCGCGCGTCCGTTGCGCGCGGCGGGCATACCCGTGTCGATCGGCGGCTTCCATGTCTCCGGCTGCCTCGCCATGTTGCCCGAGACGCCGGACTCGCTGAAGGAAGCGCTCGACCTCGGCATCTCGTTGTTCGCGGGCGAGGCGGAGGGCCGCTTCGCCGACGTGTTGCGCGATGCCGCATGCGGCGAGATGAAGCCGATCTACAATTACCTCGACGACCTGCCGGGCCTTGAGGGCGCGACGGCGCCCATGCTTCCGCGCGAGCGGGTCAACCGCACGATCGGGATGATCTCGAGCTTCGACGCAGGGCGCGGCTGTCCGTTCTTGTGCTCGTTCTGCACGATCATCAACGTGCAGGGTCGAAAGTCGCGCTATCGCACGGCGGACGACATCGAGGCGTTGGTTCGCGCCAATCACGCCAATGGCATCCGCTATTATTTCATCACCGACGACAACCTTGCCCGCAACCGGAACTGGGAGTCGATCTTCGACCGGCTGATCGCGCTGAGACAAGAGGGTCTCAACTCGCGTTTCGTGATCCAGGTCGACACGGCCTGCCACAAGATCCCCCGCTTCGTCGAAAAGGCGATGGCCGCGGGGGTCAAGCGGGTGTTCATCGGGCTTGAGAACATCAATCCCGACAGTCTCACCGGGGCGAAGAAGAAGCAGAACCACATCTCCGACTATCGCGAGATGCTTCAGGCATGGCGCAAGTCGCGCGCGATCACCTATTGCGGCTACATCATCGGCTTCCCGAACGACACGCCAGAATCGATCGTCCGCGACATCGAGGTCATCAAGCGCGAGCTTCCGCTCGACATTCTGCAATTCTCCTGCCTGACGCCGCTACCCGGCAGCGAGGATCACGCCAAGGCGGTAAAGGCCGGCATCGACATCGACCCCGACCTCAACAAGTTCGATCTTGAACATGTCGTCTGCGACCATCCGAAGATGACGCGCCAGCAATGGCAGGAAGCCTATTGGGCCGCCTGGAGCACATATTACACAGACGACCACATGAAGACCGTGATCCGCCGCGCCGCCGCGGGGGGCCCGCGCGTCGATGCGGTCTGCTTCCTCATGGTGACATTCTGGGCGAGCAGCCAGCTTTACAACATCTATCCGCTGGAGGCCGGACTGGTGCGCCGCAAGGTTCGGACCGACCGGCGACCGGGAATGGGAATCGAAAATCCGCTGGTCTTCTACCCGCGCTACGCCTGGGAGACGATCTCGGTGTTTGGCGGGGCCGCCCGGAAGCTCTTGAAACTGTGGCGCTTCGCCCGAAGCGTCCAGCGCGATTCGAACGCCCGAAACTACACCGATGAGGCGCTCAGGACCTCGGACGATTTCGACAATCAGGAGATGTACCAGCTCACCGAGGCGGCGCGGAAGGCGGGCGCCAAGGCGAAGCGCATCGAGGAGCACAAGCACGCGCGCGCCCCTGCCGCCGAGCCGACGGTCAAGGCGAGCGTGGAGGCGGTGAAGTAGGGCAGGCTCCTGAG
>DATCEJ010000674.1:0-7732 GCA_036510135.1 Roseiarcus sp.
CATGCGGCGACCGGCGCCATGTATTCTCTCATGACCGAATCGATCCATCGGCAGTTGTATCGCGCGCGTACGGGGCGTTGACGAGCGTTCCTTCGGAGCGATGCAATCGGGCGAGGCGGGATGAGCCGGGAATTTGATGACGAGACCCTCGACGCGCTCGAGGTCATCATCCCCAATCTGAACTGGCGCTATTCGGGCGGCACGGCGGTGAACCGCACCATCGCGCCCCTGATCGCCAAACGCTGGCGTGCGGCCTGGTGCGGGCCCGACCGACCGGAGGGGATCGCGGCCTTGAGCCTCGGCGATCTTGCGCGTCTGCGCTTCCGTCCTCCCGCGCGCGGCAAGGTCCGCATCTGGCACGCGCGCCGCAATGTCGAGATGCTCGCCGGACTTTTTTTGAACGTGTTCGGCTACGGCTTCGCGCTGATCTTCAATTCGGCCTCTCAGCGCAACAAGACGTGGCTAACCAATTTTCTCATCGACCGAATGGACGCAGTGATCGCGACGAGCGAGATCGCCGCGCAATTTCTGCGCCGTCCGGCGACGGTGATCCTTCACGGGATCGACGTCGATCTCTATTCCCCGCCCGTCGACCGCCTCGCGGCATTCGCGAAAACAGGTCTGCCGGGGAAATACGGGATCGGGACGTTTGGACGCGTGCGAAAGCAGAAAGGCAGCGACCTGTTCGTCGAGGCCATGTGCCGGCTCTTGCCGCAATACCCAGACTTCTCGGCGGTCGTCATAGGCCTCACGACCGTCGACAATCTACCCTTTGTCGAAGGGCTCAAGCAGCGGATCGCCGCCGCTGGCCTCACGGACCGCATCCGTTTTCTGGGCGAATTGTCGATCGAGGAGGTGCCGCTCTGGTATCAGCGGATCTCGATCTACGTCTTCGCCTCGCGGGTCGAGGGGTTCGGCCTCACCATGCTCGAGGCGATGGCGGCGGGGGATGCGGTGGTCGCAACGCGCGCTGGCGCAGCCGAGATGATCATCACCGATGGGGACGACGGCGTTCTGGCGCCGGTTGACGATGTTGAAGCGCTCGTCGCCGCGCTCGAGCCGCTCGCGCGCGAACCCCAGCGCATCGAGACGATGGGAGAGCGTGCGCGCGCTCGGGTGGTTACCGCGTTCAGTCGCGACCGCGAGGCCGACGAGATCAGCGACGTTTACCGGCAGGTCTGGGCCGCGCTGAAAGGTTAGAACAGCCTCGGCGCGACGCCCATGGCGAGGTTGATAGCGCCGGATCGGTAGAGAATAAGACCGCCAAGGCCGATCAGAATGAAGGGCAGGAGTACGTGCCCATAACGGCGCAGCGGCTTGCCGAGCGCCGTATGCCTGACGAGCCCCAAAGCAGCCACGCACCAAACGAGCGTGAGCACGCCGAAGATCGCGAGCGTTGCGCTCATTTCCCGAGACCCTTGGGTCGCGAAGATCGGCGTATAGGCGGCGATGTTGTCACCTCCATTGACGATCGTGACGGTCGCGACCTGAAGAATTCCGGCGGCTGCCGGCTGTCCTTCCTCTTCCTTCCGGAGGCGCAGCAGCTTTCCTATTCCGATGACGATGGGCGCGACGCCGAGCAGGCCCGCACGCTGAGGCGAAATCGCGAGAGCCGCAGATGCGGCCGCCAGGCTTATCGCGACGATCGCCGCCATCCCGAGGATCTGACCCGCGAAGATATGGACGCGCGAAAAGCCTCGGTCGGAGAAGAAACCGACCAGAAGGAACAAGTCGTCGACATTCGTGGACACGAAAGCGCCGGTCGACAACAAGGCAAGCGAAAGGAAGTTCACGCTGCCGCCGCCTTGTTATGAGGGCCGCGCGGTCCTGGCTTCCCGGACGGTCCGTTCAGGCCGCGCTCGGCCGCATGGCGGCAAACAGGCGCTTCAGGGGCGCCGAGACGTGGTGGCGCAGCATCGCCATCCGCCGATCGCCTTCGGAAGTCACCCAGTTGAACTGGATGACCCGGCGCTCGCCGGCGAAGGATTTGTGCCCGTGCCAGGAATTGTCCGAGCGTTTGAACGCGAGCAGCGTGCCCTCGGTCGGGGGCACCTCCATGATCATATCGTCGAGATTGTCGGCCGATTTCAGGAGGCGCAAGCGGCCGCCGGAATTCTCCCAGGCAGGGTTCATGTAAATGAGGACCGTAATGATTTTGCTTTTCGTATCGGTATGGATCCGTCCATCCTTGGCGCTGCACTGACCGCGAACCGTGGTCGTGGTCGGCCGCCCGGCGAGCTCCAGGCCGAATTTCTCTTCGAACGCTTCGCGGAAATCGTCGCTCTCCAATTCGGCGACAAACTCGCGAAACGCGGGCCCGTACGAAAGCTGCGCCACGGGAAAGCTCCCGCCCTCGGAGATCTTTGGATAGTCGGCGTTGATTCTCGCGCGCGCCTCGGGACGAACAAAGCCGGGGATGACCAAATATTCGAACGGCTTCCGGGTCAGCGGCGTCGCCTTTAGGGCTTCGAGGTCGAGAGAGCGTAAGGTCATGGAACGGATTCCGGCAAGGGCGAATTTGTCGCCTTTTAGATCGCGAGGCCCAACCCGTCAAAAAGACGCCGCGCCTCATCCGAGCCGCGGATGCGGTTAGACGGATCACATCCCCCGGGCTCTGACCCGAGGGATGCGGCCAGTCCGTGAGGCGCCTAGAGGGGCAAGCCGTTCTTCTTAAGAATTTCCGCGGCGTTATCCTTGTCGATCAACATGGTCGGCAGGGTGATGACCGGCTCGATCTTTTCGCCGTTCAAGAGTTTGACCGCTTGCCGCAGCCCCTCTGCGCCCGGCGTGGCGTAGAGGAAGGTCGCCGTCAGCTCTCCCTTATGCACCCAGGTCACGCCTTCGTCGGGCAGGCCGTCGATCCCCAGAACGAATTTGATGTCCTTGTCGCGGCCGGCGTCCTTGGCGGCGAGGTAGGCGCCGTAGGCCATCGGATCGTTGTGGCCATAGACGAGATCAATCTTCTCGTTGTTGCGCAGCGCGGTCGTCATGATGTCGTAGGCCTTGTCCTGCTTCCAGTCGCCGGACTGGTTGTTGAGCAGGTACTTGATGCCGGGCTCCTTGTCGGTGAAGGCGTGGAAGCCGTCGTGACGATCATGCGCGGGCTGCGTGCCCATGCCGCCCCAGATCTCGACCACATTGCCCGCTGCTTTTCCTGGGCCGCCGAGCAGCTTCACCGCATATTCGCCCACCGCCTTGCCGATGAGCGCATTGTCGCCGCCGATGAATTGGCTGATGCGCTTGGTGTCGACGTTGCGGTCGAGCACGATCACCGGAATCTTGGCGTCGATCGCTTTTTCGACAACGCCGGTGAGACCCGCCGACTCTTTGGGAGAGATCAGCAACACATCGACCTGCTGAGCGATCAGGTTCTCGACGTCGGCGACCTGCTTTTCCGTCTTGTCCTGCCCGTCGGTGATGATGAGCTGGACCTCGGGGTGATTCTTGGCTTCCGCCTCGATGTCCTTGTTGAACTGGACTCGCCAGGGCTCGAGCGTGGTCGCCTGGCTGAAGCCGACCTTCCACTTCTTGTCCGCGGCCCGGGCTGGGGTCCAGCCGGCGGGCAGATAGACGCTGATCGCAGCGCCCGCGAGGGTCGCCGCTGATAGTTTCAGAAACTCACGACGCTTCATGGATGTCCTCCCTAGTTTTTGATGTCACATTCACTTGTGGCGGCCGATAGGCTTCGACCGATCCGGTCCTCGTCGGCGGGGGCGGAGCTTGACCTCGCCACCGCGTGAGAAGCTGACCCAGATTCTGTTCTTGCACGAGCACCGTGCCGACGATGATAAGCCCTTTCATCAGGAGCTGCACGTTGGAATCGATGTTCTGGAGTTGAAGGATATCGGAGAGCAAGCCGAAGATGAGGACGCCGACGAACGTTCCGGCAAGTCCGCCGCGCCCGCCCATGAGGCTCGTCCCGCCGATCACAACGGCGGCGATCGCGTCGAGTTCGAGGCCGGAGCCGGCGTCTGGTTTGCCCTGCCGGTACTGGGCCACGAACAAGACGCCGGCGAGCCCGGCCAACAGCCCCGAGATCATGTAGGCGGCCAACTGGACCTGCGCGACCTTGATGCCGGAGAGCTTGGCCGCTTCCGGATTGCCGCCAATCGCGTAGATATAGCGGCCAAAGGTCGTGAAGCGCAGAACGGCGCCGAATATGAGGATTGCGGCGAGAAAGAAGACGCTCGGCATCGGCAGGATGCCCCAGACCATCGAGCGCAACACGTCGAAAGCCTGCGTGGCGTTCGTTCCGGTGTAAACGGCGATGACCGCATTGTCCTGACCCGCCGTCAGACGACCGAGGCCAAGCGCGCTTACCATCATCGCGAGCGTTGCGATAAACGGTTGGAGGCGGCCGGCAACGATGAGCGTGCCGTTGATTGCTCCGAGCGCCATCGCGACGCAAGGCGTTACAAGCAGCACCGCGAGCACGCCGAACTTGGTTGAAACCTGCGACGCTGTGGCTACAGCGACGAGCGCGCCGCAGACGAGACCGAGCAGCACTGGAATGCGAAGCCCACGCCAAGGCCCCAACACGACCTCGTTTCGTCGGCCAGCGTCCACGTCGCGGCCGCGCGCGAGCCCGTGAAATATAAACCGAGCGAGGAACCCCACGCCAAGCCCCGCAGCGATCGCCGCCACCGGCACCGCCACGATCGAGGCTGGCGTCCATCCAGGCTGAGTGAGGAGCATGGCGCAGATGATCGTCGAGAAACCCATGACCGAGCCGACCGACAGATCGATGCCGCCGAGCAGGATGACAAGAGTCATGCCGGTGGCGACCAGGCCGGTGATCGACACCTGGCGCAGGACGTCGGTCAGGTTGTTGAAGGACAGAAAGATGTTTCTGCCCGAAGAGGTGTGCGGCGAGGCCAACGCGCCGATCAGGCAGATGATCGCGAGCCCCCAATAGAGCTTCGTGCGCGATAGCAGACGCAGAACGATCATGGCGCGGCGCGCTCGCTCATTCCGGGGGCGGCCAGGCGCATGATCGCTTCTTGCGTCGCCTCGGCGCCAGACAGAACGCCAGTTTGCCGACCCTCGCACATGACCAGCACCCGGTCCGACAACAGAAGCAGCTCCGGCATCTCCGAAGTCACGACCACAATAGCCAGCCCCTCCGCCGCCAAGCCGAATATGAGCTGATAGATTTCCTGTTTCGCCCCGACGTCAATGCCGCGTGTCGGCTCATCGAGAAGCAGCACCCGAGGACCGGTCGCCAGCCATTTGCCGATGGCGACCTTCTGCTGATTGCCGCCGGAGAGGGTCGCGACGATCTGATCAATCCCATAGCAACGTACGGCGAGCTTCTCGACCATTTCGGTCGCGAGTTCCGCCTCGCGGACGAAGCCGCGCACGCCGAAACGCGACGCGGCGGCAACCGACGGCAGCGCGACATTGTCCCGAATGGTCGAAGCAACATGCAAGCCGAGCGCCTTGCGATCCTCGGTCACCAGCGCCACGCGAAGACGGCAAGCATCCGCCGCCGAATTGATGGACACGGGCTCGCCGTCGACGGCGATATCGCCGTCCCGCCAACCGCGCGCGACGCCGAAGATCGATTCGAGAATCTCGGTGCGCCCAGACCCCAATAAGCCGCCGATCCCGAGGATTTCACCGGGCCGGACATCGAAGCTCACGCCTTGGAGGACACGCCGCCAGCCGCGGCTGCTCACTTTGTCGAGCGTGAGATTGCGCACCGAGAGAACGGACGCGCTGGAACTCGCTACGGAATCCCGGCGAGAGAGCGTTACCTCGCGCCCCACCATCGCGGAAATGATGGCGCCTTGCGACAGCCCCTCGATCGGGGCGGTCAGAACGCGCTGGCCGTCACGCAGCACCGTGACGCGATTGGCGAGTGCAAGGACTTCGTCGAGGCGATGCGAGGTGTAGATGATCGCGACGCCCGCCTGCGCCAGCTGTCGCACGACCTTGAACAGGGTGTCGCATTCCGCGCTGGAAAGCGCGGACGTCGGCTCGTCCATGATCAAAATCCGCGCGTCGAGCGACAGCGCCTTGGCGATTTCCACCAGTTGCTGTTCGCCGATCCTGAGTTCGGCAATGCGACGCTGCGCGTCAATCTCGATGCCGAGCCGCTTCAATAATGCGCTTGCAGCCTTCACGATGCGCCGGTGGTCGACAATGGTCCCGAGGATGAGCGGCTCGCGGCCGAGGAAGATGTTCTCGGCAGCGGTCAGTTCGGGGACCAGGTTGAGCTCCTGGTGGATGATCGCGACGCCCGCGCGCTCAGCGTCCCGAACGCCGGAGAAGGAAACCGGCGCGCCGTTGATTCGGATCTCGCCCTCATAGTCGACGTGCACGCCCGCAAGGATTTTCATCAAAGTCGATTTGCCGGCGCCATTCTCACCCATGAGTGCGTGGACTTCGCCGCTCCTCAGGTCGAAATCGACGTCGCGTAGCGCGGTCACGCCGGCGAAGGTTTTGGAGATGCCTTTGGCTTCAAGCACGACAGCGTGGTTGTGGGACGTCTGACCGTCATCGCCGCTCGATCGCCGGCCTGATTGGACGCTGGATGCCATCTCGTCCTGAATGGAAACGCCGTGCGTCGTCATGCCCCCCACATTCCGTCCCGCGTTCCCAATGGCCGTTTCCAAATACGCGCGAGCGGCTGTCGGGTGAACTTCTAAAACTTAAGACCCAGCTTCGTCAAAATTCGGCGAGTGCTCGGACCCCAAAGTGTTTCCGCCGTGCTATGATCGCCCGTGGGCCAGAGCGGCGAGGATCGCCTGCGCCCGATGGCTGGCGAAGGCGGCGACAACATCCCGGCCTAGTTTAAGGCGCCAGTTTGGGCGCTCTTGATCGGTGCCCGGTAGGTTGGTCGCGACCGTTTCGCCAACAAGGTCATCGAATTGCGCGTGGGCAAACGTCGACGCGGAACCGCCGATCAGCGCGTGAACGGCTGCGGCCGTGGCGTCAGGAAGCGGCCCGTCCTCTGTCTGGGAAACAGCGAATCCTGCCGCCGCGAGCGCACGCAGCAGCGCGCGCTTCTCCTCCCGCCGGCCGACGATTTGATCGCCCGCCCTGGCGAGCGTCAGAAGGCCGAGCGCGAGCCTCTCGGCAATGTCGGCTCCTTGCCACCAGCCCGCGAGCGTCGCCAGATCATGCGTCGCGACGCAGGCGACCGACGTCGGCGGATAGGACGCAGGGGACACGAACTCCACGCCCTTGCGCTCGAACCACAGCACCCGCATGCCGGTGATCCTGGCGCGCGTCAGACGATCGCGAAAACCCTCCGGCACCGTGCCGAGGTCTTCGCCGATCACCATGCACTGCGCCCGTTCGCTTTCGAGCGCGATATGGCCGATGAGATCGTCGATCGGATAGGACAGGTACGCGCCGTCGGCCGGGCGCGCGCCGTCGGGAATAAGGAACAGACGTTGCAGGCCCATCGCGTGATCGATGCGCAGCATGCCCGCGTGGCGCATGTTGGCGCGGTAGACAGCGCTGAGCGAGGCCCAGCCTTCGCGCGCTCCAGCCACCGGATTGGGCGCGGGAAGACACCAGTTTTGCCCTTGGACGGAAAACGGATCGGGCGGCGCGCCAATCGTGACGCCATGGGCGAGTGCGCCTGCATGCGCCCAGGATTCGGCTCCGTCCGGCGCAGCCCCGACCGCAAGGTCGCGATAGAGGCCGATCTCGAGGCCGCTCTCGCGCGCACGCGCGGCGGCCCGACCAAGTTGACGGTCGGCGAGCCATTGGCAGAAGAGGG